>NZ_JBCOMJ010000033.1:0-61719 GCF_040924225.1 Ruminococcus sp. RTP21484sp1_RTP21277st1_D2_RTP21277_210401
GGACAGCTGGTTCCCATATTTTTTACATGGGAGGATGGAAGAAAGTATAGCATTGACAGAATTTTGAAAATCGAGCGGTGCGCCAGCAGAAAGGCAGGCGGTGTAGGAATGATGTACACCTGTATGATACAGGGGCAGGAAAGCCACTTGTTTTACGAAGTGGATAAATGGTTTATGGAGAGAAAAACAGCATAAGGAGAGATTGGTATAGACGATATTATTTGGATTATTAATCGGCAGGGATAGTCACTTTCCCTTTATATTCCTGCAGGTTTTACATAAGAAGATGGATTTCGGTCAGCAAAGGCAGCTCCCACAATGCCTTTTGGATATCCGCTTCTGCAAGTTGTAGTAAGTAATTGCTTCCCATCAAAATCATGAGATCGTGGTACCGCAGGCAAAGGATAAAAGATTTAGACCGTCACTGGGCGTTGAGGAAGAGTAGGTGAGTAATATGAGATACGAAGATTCGATGAAAGATGTAGCTGATCAGATAATCAAAGAACAGCAGCGAGCCAGTAAAATTAAAAACAATCCAGAAGAGTTCCATTGGCATGACGAATATGCAACGTTGAATTTCTTTCGGTTTATCTGCAAAAATATCGGTAACTTGAGAAATGGAGAAATTGAAAAAATGGTCACACGTTTAAAGAACATAGATCAGAAAGCAGTGGAAAACCATGTGAATGGTGCTGTTTGGGCATTTGATTATGATAAGATGTTCTGTGTATTGATGGAAAATGAAATTTGCCGAAAGGTGTGTGAAAAGAATAAATATAACAATTGGATGAATCTGATTGGACAGTATTGTGTTTCAAGGACTTAAAGACGAAGAAAGTTGTTGGAGAGAAGTAATTTCCAGCAACTCTGTCTTTAATGAATAGAGTTCATTTTTTTATTCAACTATTCCCATAATATATACAATATGTAAATGTGCAATTCAAATATCAGTTTATGCTAAGTACAAAAATAATAATAATTACTATTATTGACAAAAGAATAATTATCATGTATAATACAGATATACAAGAAACAAAGTGTTAGAAAAATTGCTAGGAACTTGGTAACAAAAATAAATCGACATTGAAAAGGGAAAATGACTATGAAAAAATATGAATGTGAACCATGTGGCTATATTTATGATCCGGCAGTAGGCGATCCAGACGGAGGTATCGCTCCAGGAACTGCATTTGAGGATATTCCAGATGACTGGACATGCCCAATCTGCGGATTAGGAAAAGATGTTTTCGTTCCTGTAGAAGACTAAGCAGAAAATGCAGATACGAAACTGCCAGACATTAAAAGAGCCTAAGAGAACATATAAAAGAAATGGAGGTCAAATTATGACTTACGATTTAAACATTACCTTTGATGACAATTTAGTAACAGGAAATAAAACAATCGATACACAGCACAAAGAATTGATTGACCGTATTCAGAACTTTGTAATTGCCTGTCAAAATGGCGACAGCAAGGTAAAGGCGATCAAACTTCTGGATTATCTTAACGAGTATACTGACTTTCATTTTAAAGAAGAAGAAGCACTTCAGGAAAAAGCCGGTTATCCAGAGCGTGAAAAACATTATGAAAAACATGAAGAGTTTAAAAAGACAATTCAGGAACTGTATGAATACCTTCAGGAGTATGAAGGACCAACAGATCGGTTCAGTGAACTTGTACAGAAAAATGTAATCGACTGGCTGTTTGGACACATTAAAACATACGACCGCTCTGTGGCAAAATTTATCTTTATGAAACAAAATCCAGATCGATGCTAAAATAAACCAGGGAACGAGTTCACTCAGAATGTAGACAACGTGATGAAGTAAACTAGGGGCTGTCATAATGCAGCCCCTTTCCTGTTATAGCGATATTCTAGGTAATATATTGCGCTGGCATGACATATTATTTTACTACTACTATATGGGAAGAGCAAGCAGCTCTTCTTTTTTTGTCCTTTTTATCCAATTTTAAGTTGTAAAGTCTCTTTTCATGCCAACAGAAATATGCTAAATTGATTTTATAGAACAAGATATAATTCCACTTATATATCTGAGGAAAATGAATGAGAGAGAAAACTATATATGAGAAGATTGCAGAAAAGTATAAC
Source organism: Ruminococcus sp. RTP21484sp1_RTP21277st1_D2_RTP21277_210401 (assembly GCF_040924225.1). Classification (NCBI taxonomy): domain Bacteria; kingdom Bacillati; phylum Bacillota; class Clostridia; order Eubacteriales; family Oscillospiraceae; genus Ruminococcus; species Ruminococcus sp. RTP21484sp1_RTP21277st1_D2_RTP21277_210401. The sequence continues at coordinate 2,111 of NZ_JBCOMJ010000033.1, forward strand.
ACAACACCAGAAGAAGTACGCAGAGAAATGCAGATAGCCATAGATGCAGGATTTGTTAATCCTGACCCGGCAGTGCAGGAAGAATGGAAGAAAATGACACTTAAAGGAGACAGGCCCACACCGGAAGAAGTAATCAATTACGCAGTAAAAAAATTAAAAGGAAATTAAAAATATGAAGAAAAAGATAATTGCAGTAATTTCAGGAACAGCAATCTTGATAATTGCTGCAGGAAGTATTTATGGGAAATTTGAATCCAGTCATAAAGAAGGCGAACCAGATGTAGTTGGAACTTTTTCTGTAAATCGGGATGAAAATATAACCGTGGTCGCAAATAGGGAAGATATTGAGGATAGAGAAGCGTTTGCAAGAAAACTTTTGCAGATGTACAAGGATGATTCTTTTCATTCGACAAAATTCTCCACAGACAGAGGATATGCGACGAGCATTGATATGAACATCTATTTATGGAAAGAAGATATTGAAGACGGGGAATCGGTAATGACAGCCGAATATAGACCTGTAGAATACGGAAAGGACTATGATGTTGTCAATAATCCTGATAAATTTCAACTATATATAGATGGAAAAGAGATTAAATAGTAATCTCCTGAAAGCAAGCTTTTTGTCAATTATTTCAAAGAAAAATTAAAGGATAACAATACATAGTTTTGACAATGATATTTTGAAAAATTTTATAGGAATGCTCTATTATCAAATTGACATAAGAATATGGTAGCGTATAATTAGAATTGAATACACTGAAAAAATGGAGGAATTACATGAAAGCACATAAATATTGGTCAGTAGGAGCATTGATCACAATGCTTGGGACTTTTTACACTGGATATAAAAAGCAAAAATCAAGTCACAAATACTTTGCTTTAAGTTCTATGTTATGTATGGTAATGGCGATATATACAGGTCATAAAATGATTACCGGGAATAGGAAGAAAAAGGCGAATAAAGAGAAAGATACAGAAAGGGAGGGATAAATAATGTTGGAAGTAGGGGTTAAGGCACCGGATTTTGAGTTGCCAGATCAAAATGGGAAAATACATAGATTATCGGATTATACAGGAAAAAAAGTGATTTTATATTTCTATCCCAAGGATAATACAGCGGGATGCACGAAACAGGCATGTGGGTTTTCTGAGCGATACCCTCAGTTTACCGAAAAAGGAGCAGTTATTCTTGGAGTCAGTAAGGATTCTGTATCCTCTCATAAGAGATTTGAGGAAAAATATGGATTGGCATTTACACTTTTAGCAGATCCAGAGCGGAAAGTTATTGAAGCATATGATGTATGGAAAGAAAAGAAAAATTATGGAAAAGTCTCTATGGGAGTAGTAAGAACCACATATCTTATTGATGAACAGGGGATTATTATAAAGGCAAATGATAAAGTCAAGGCTGCAGATGATCCTGAAAATATGCTCAAGGAATTAGATTAATGAAGATAATATTATCCCCTGCTAAAAAGATGATTACAGATACTGACAGCATAGCGCCGGATGGATTGCCTGAATTTATTGAAAAGACGACAGAGATACAAAGTTGGTTGAAAAGTAAGTCAAAAGAAGAACTGAAGACTATCTGGAAATGTAATGACAAAATTACAGAACAGAACTTCAATAGATTGGAAAACATGGATCTTTATCATTTACTTACCCCAGCTGTCTTATCATATGAAGGAATTGCTTTTCAATATATGGCTCCATCCGTGTTTGAGGACAGTCAGTTCGAGTATGTACAAAAGCATTTGAGAATAATATCTGCATTTTATGGTGTGTTAAAACCAAGGGATGGTGTGACGCCTTATCGTTTGGAAATGCAGGCGAAGGTTGGAATAGGAGAAACAAAAAATCTATATGAGTACTGGGGAGATTTATTATACCGCTCAGTGATTGATAACAGCAGGATTATAATCAATCTGGCATCGAAAGAATACTCTAAGTGCATAGAAAAATATCTGACACGACAGGATAGATACATTACGATTACATTTTGTGAGTTATCAGGAGATAAACTGGTGACAAAAGGTACATATGCTAAGATGGCCCGTGGTGAAATGGTTAGGTTCATGGCTGAAAACAGAATTGAAAATCCTGAGGATATTAAGAAATTTGATAGACTAGGCTATTCATTCCGCTCTGATTTATCATCAGATGCAGAATATGTTTTTGAACGGAAAAAATGATGATTGAATTATTATTTTAAATAAAAGGTAATCAGTAATATTGATTATTATAATAATAGAAGGAGGAACAAACTAATGAAATATGTATGTGACGTTTGCGGATGGGAATATGATGAAGAGAAAGGTTATCCTGAAGGTGGTATTGCACCAGGAACAAAGTGGGAGGACGTTCCAGAAGATTTTGAATGCCCATTATGTAATGTTGGAAAAGATCAGTTTTCAGAAGTTGAATAAAATTCTGATTATTTAAATACGGATAGATAAACAAAAACCCTGGTGCGTGTGAGCAACAGGGTTTCAGACTGTAGACAAACTTGGTGTTGGGTGTTATGCCCAGCACCATTTTTCTTTTAAAACTTCTTTTCTTTTTATTTTCTTCAAAATCAACAAAAATCTGGCTGTGTTCCAACCTCGTTTTTCCAGAATCTTTGAAAAGATATGCTCAAAAAGGTCTGTATCTTTGAAACGGCGGGTATAATTCTTTCCAAATGTAGAGAAATGAGGTACTGGATCTAACATGTCTAGTCCGAGAAACCAGCGGTATGCAACGTTTACCTCGATCTCTTTCATGGTCTGACGCATGCTTTTTATCCCATAGAGATACTGAATGAATGGTATCTTTATCAGCATGACGGGATCCATACTGGGACGGCCGTTATCCGGACAGTATTTTTCTTCAACCAGATCATAAATAAAATTCCAATTGATTGCTTTATCAATCAATCGCAGCATATGGTTTTGAGGTACCATGTCATCCATGGAAAACATCATCATTTGTTCTCTGTTTTTATCTGCATTTTTCGTCATCATAAAAAACACCGCCCTTCTGATATTTATTATATCAGAAAAGCGGTTCCAACAATAGCAAAACCCTGCAAAAGCAGGGCTTTGTCTACAGTCTGAAGCAGCTGGATTACAGCTGCTTCAGTACGTTTAAGAGTTTTGTATTATCGTCGTGCATCATGATGCAGAAGCGGACAAATTCGCCGTCCAGGCACTGGAAGGAAGAACAGTCGCGGATCATCAGGCCTTTTTTGATGCAGGCCTCAAAGACATCGGCGGAAGTCAGACCGTCCCGGCGGATTTTTAATAAGATGAAATTGGCATAGGCAGGATAAACTTTAAAAGTAGGGATATTTTGAAGTTCCTGCTCCATGCGGTCACGCTCATCGAGGATCAGATCACGCGTTTCCTGAATGTAGTCGTGGTCACGGAGCATCAGCTCTCCGGCAAAGGCACCAAGACTGTTCAGTGACCATGGCGTCTGTTTTTCTCGCATTTTGGAAAGAAATTCCATATTTCCGGTAATTCCGTAACCGAGACGCATGCCCGGTGCAGCATAAAATTTAGAAACACCACGCAGTACCATAAGATTGGTAAATTCTCTGGTCAGAGGAATTGCAGTTATTTCTTCGACATCTGGTGCGAACTCTACGTAAGTTTCATCGATCATGACAAAAATATCTTTATCTGCACAGAATGCGATCAGTTTGCGGAGATCTTCCTCCATGATCGCAGAGGAAGTCGGATTATTCGGATTGCAGAGAATCAGGAAATCATAACCGTTTTCCAGAGTTTTGCACAGATCCTCTACATCGAGAGTGAAATTTCGTTCTTCTCGCAGATGATAATATTCCTGTGTGCTTCCGGAGAAAGAAAGTTCTCTGGAATATTCGGAATATGTCGGTCCGAGAATCAGGGTGTGTTTCGGCGCACGTTCCTGAATCAGAAGTGAGATCAGTTCACTGGAACCATTTCCCGGTAAAATAAATTCAGCGGGAATCCTGCAGTATTCTGAGATCGTATTTCTGAGAGATACATAATCTCTGTCCGGATAAGAAGAAAAAAGATCAACATTTTCTGCAATTTCTTTTTTTACAGAGGCGGAGAGGCCAAGAGGATTGACATTTGCCCCGAATTTAACGATATCTTCTTTATTTAAATGATAGTAGTCACATATTTTTTCTATGTCACTTCCATGAAAAACCATTTTTGTAGTCATAAGGTTACACTCCTCATTATTTCGCTATTTACTATAATAAATCATCGAAGCGTTTTTTACAATAGACAACCGCCGAAGATGTGTTATACTAGAAAAACAGGTGTTGCTGTGAACACAGGCAGTATTCCGCGAGGTGTTTTGGAATGGATTTTGACCAAGTTGCTGTGAACGGAGTGAACAGTAACAAACAGGTGTTGTTGTGAACAGCAATAACTAATAAATATGCAAGACGGGGGAATGAATATGAGATTGCAGACAGTACAGGATGCATTGAATCAAAAAAATATCAGGTTTGAATATACCGAAGAAGACGGATGCGGAAGTCTGGATTTTATGTTCCGCGGACTGAAATTCCATGTGTGGGAATATCACGATGGAGTCTGGGGTGCAGAGACAAATATCTATGAGGCAGGCAGAAGTGAGGATATTGAGGGCGATTATGAAGAAAAGATTGCCGGAGAAATTCTGTCATGGCCGGATATGATTAATAATTAAGCAGGAGAGAAAAATGAAACTTGTAAACATTGCCGATGAAGGCGCAAAATATAAATGGCAGCTTTATGATCTGTATGATAAAGCATTTCCGGAACAGGAGAAAAAGCCCCTGCAGGTAATGGAAAACCTGGTAGCAGATGGAAAGATGGAGATGCTTGCAATGGTTGACGAAGATGAATTCGTAGGATTGGCAATCAATCTGATCGATGCGGAGCAGGATAGGGCGCTTCTGGATTATTATGCAATTGTACCGGAGAAAAGAAATTACGGATATGGAAGCAGGGGACTGGAGGCATTACTTAAAAAGTTCAAAAATCATAAATATATTTTTGAAATAGAAACACAGGATGAAAAAGCAGAAAATGCTGAAGAACGCAAAAAAAGAAAGGCTTTTTATCTTCGGAACGGACTTCAGGAGACGGGATTGTTTGTAAATGTGTATGATACAGATTTTGAAATCCTTACACCGGACGGTGAGCTGACTTTCTGGGAATATGTAGATTTTCTGCGAGAAGTAATGTATGAAGAATACGTACAGATTCTTCGCCCGACATTGATTGCGATGAAAAAATAATAAAAATACAAAAGGAAATTAAGGACAGGGAACGTGGGAGAAAATGTGGTTTTAGTTTATCTGGTAGTATGTTTTTTTGTATTTCTGGCAGGATTTGTGGATTCGATTGCCGGAGGAGGCGGACTGATCTCACTTCCGGCATATATGATTGCGGGATTGCCGGTACATACTGCAATTGCAACAAATAAAATGAGCAGCTCCATGGGAACTTTCGTGGCATCTTTTCACTACATGAAAAAAGGCTTTATGAAATGGAAAATCTGTATTCCGGCAGTTTTTGGTGCAATTGCCGGATCCTGGATAGGATCTCATCTGGCTCTTCTGATTTCGGAGAAAGCTTTAAAGATCGCCATGCTGGTTGTGCTTCCGGTCATTTTGTTTTATGTACTGAGAAGCAAAGCACTGAAAGGAAAAGACGAAAATGCAACAGAAGTAATCAATGGAATGCTGATTTTTAAAAGTATTCTGATCGCAGCTGTAGTTGGTATTTATGATGGGATTTACGGACCGGGAACAGGAACATTTCTGATGCTTTTATTTACCGGTTTCTGTCATATGACATTAAACGATGCAGCAGGTGCCACAAAGGCAATCAATCTGACAACCAATATCACAGCACTTGTCGTATTTCTGATCAATGGCAAAGTGCTTTTGCCACTGGGAATTGCAGCAGGAGTTTGTAACATGGCAGGGAATTATCTTGGAAGTCATAGCTTTACTTCAAACGGTCACAAGATCGTAAAACCGGTTATGATTGTGGTGATCGTGATCTTCTTCATTAAAGTATTAACAGAACTGATTTGAAACACACAAAAGGGGACTTATTTCACATCCCCCTTTGTCTACAGTCTGAAACCCTGGTGCGTGTGAGCAACAGGGTTTTTTATTGCGATAGTTTGTGATGATATCACAGAAAATGATTTACCTTTTGCTTATAATGTACCTACAAACAAAGTAAGGAGGTAGTCTAAATGAGATTAAAAGATAAAGTTGCAATCATTACGGGTGGAAGCCGTGGTATAGGATTTGCTACATCTGATAAATTCTTGAAGGAAGGTGCTTCAGTTGTGTTGGCAGCAAGTTCACAGGAATCGGCAGATGTTGCTGTAGATAAATTAAAAGAAAAATATCCCAATGCAATAGTTGCTGGAATTAGTCCAAATCTGGCAAGCATGGAGTCTGTCAGAAAGGCTTTTAAAGAGGCAACTGAAAAATATGGATGTGTCGACATATTGGTAAATAATGCAGGGATTTCAGAAAACACCTCATTTATGGATTATACAGAGGAGACTTTTGATAAAGTCATGGATCTAAATGTAAAAGGAGTATTTAATACTACTCGTGTAGCAGCAGAATGTATGGTGGCAAGAGGCAAGGGGGTCATTCTCTCAACTTCTTCCATGGTGAGTATTTCGGGACAGCCAAGTGGGTTTGCTTATCCGGCATCGAAGTTTGCAGTAAACGGATTGACTGTATCATTAGCAAGAGAACTAGGACCTAAAGGTATTCGTGTTAATGCTGTTGCACCTGGGATTACAGAAACTGATATGATGAAGGCCGTGCCAAAGGAAGTTATCGAACCTATGATTGAAAGAATTCCATTGCGTCGTCTTGGACAGCCAGAAGATATTGCCAATGCGTTTGTGTTTCTTGCTTCAGATGAGGCGAGTTACATTACAGGTGTTATATTAAGTGTAGATGGTATGGCAAGAAGTTAAGTTAATGAGGTATGGTGATGTAATCACGGATAATAAATGAAATTAAGACTATAATAAATCTACAAAAAGAAAAAGATAAGGAGGACTGTAAAATGTCTGCTATTAATATCAATAAAAATAATTTTCAGAACGAAGTACTGAATTCCGATAAACCCGTTCTTTTAGATTTTTGGGCATCTTGGTGTGCGCCTTGCCGCATGGTAGTACCCATTGTAGAGGAGATTGCAAGTGAGCGTAGAGATATTAAAGTTGGAAAGATTAATGTAGATGAAGAGCCTGAACTGGCAAATAAGTTCAGTATTATGAGCATTCCGACTTTAGTGGTTATGAAGAATGGGAAGATTGTACAGCAAGTTTCAGGGGCGAGACCTAAGAATGCGATTTTAGAAATGCTTTAGGGAGGTGTGCTAATGGGATTTTTTGATCTCTTTAAACAGTCGAATATTAATCAAGGCATAGAAGAATATAAAAGGACTGATGATGCAGTTCTGCTGGATGTACGTACACCGCAGGAATATCAGGAAGGACATATACCAGAAAGTAAAAATGTGCCGTTGCAGCAACTTGACAATATTGCTTCTGTAGCGAAGAATAAGGATATCCCACTGTTTGTATACTGTTATTCCGGTTCACGAAGCCGCCAGGCAACTGGGATACTGCAACGAATGGGATATTCTAAAGTAAATAATATCGGTGGCATTGCAGCTTACTCAGGAAAGGTGGAAAAATAAGATGAAGGTAATAATTGTAGGAGGTGTAGCCGGAGGAGCTACAGCCGCAGCAAGAATACGCAGACTGAATGAACATGCTGAAATTACTGTGTTTGAAAGATCCGGATACATATCCTATGCAAATTGTGGACTTCCATATTATATTGGAGACGTGATCACAGACCCGGAAGAACTTACACTACAGACACCAGAGAGTTTTTTTAAACGCTTCCGTATTAACATGAAAATTCATCATGAAGTTATCTCCATACATCCGGAACGTAAAAAGGTTTCAGTGAAAAATTTAGAGAATGGTGAGATATTTGAAGAAAAATATGATAAGCTGATCCTCTCTCCAGGTGCAAAGCCAACACAGCCGAGACTTCCCGGAGTAGGTATTGATAAACTTTTTACACTTCGTACTGTAGAAGACACTTTTCGGATAAAGGAATATATAAATAAGAATCATCCAAAATCGGCTGTATTGGCAGGTGGCGGTTTTATTGGTCTGGAACTGGCAGAAAATTTGAGGGAGCTTGGCATGGATGTTACGATTGTCCAGCGGCCTAAGCAGCTGATGAACCCTTTTGACCCGGATATGGCATCCATGATCCATAATGAAATGAGAAAGCATGGGATAAAACTGGTACTGGGCTATACAGTAGAAGGATTTAAAGAAAAAGACAACGGAGTGGAGGTCCTGTTGAAAGATAATCCATCCCTTCAGGCTGATATGGTAGTTCTGGCAATCGGAGTCACACCAGACACAGTATTAGCAAAAGAAGCCGGTCTGGAACTTGGCATCAAGGAAAGTATTATAGTGAATGACAGAATGGAAACCTCTGTACCGGATATTTATGCTGCAGGTGATGCAGTTCAGGTAAAACATTATGTTACGGGTAATGATGCGCTGATTTCTTTGGCAGGACCAGCCAATAAACAGGGCAGAATCATCGCTGATAATATTTGTGGCGGTGATAGTCGTTACCTGGGCAGTCAGGGAAGCTCCGTTATAAAAGTGTTTGATATGACAGCAGCCACTACAGGTATCAATGAAACCAATGCCAAAAAGTCAGGATTAGAGGTAGATACAGTAATTCTTTCTCCTATGAGTCATGTCGGTTACTATCCTGGTGGAAAAGTGATGACAATGAAGGTGGTTTTTGAAAAAGAGACCTATCGTTTGCTTGGTGCTCAGATTATTGGATATGAAGGAGTTGATAAACGTATTGATGTGCTGGCAACAGCAATCCATGCAGGGCTGAAGGCAACCCAGCTGAAGGATTTGGATCTCGCATATGCACCGCCTTATTCCTCTGCCAAGGATCCTGTAAATATGGCAGGATTCATGATAGACAATATAGCAAAAGGTACCTTAAAACAATGGCATCTGGAAGATATGGATAAGATTTCTAGAGATAAAAGTGTTGTGTTGCTGGATGTGAGAACTGTAGGTGAATTTAACAGGGGGCATATGGATGGATTCAAAAACATTCCTGTAGATGAACTAAGGGAACGTATCAATGAAATTGAGAGGGGAAAGCCTGTTTACCTGATATGCCAGAGTGGGCTGCGAAGTTATATTGCCAGTCGTATTCTGGAAGGAAATGGATATGAAACATACAACTTCTCCGGCGGATTCCGCTTCTATGATGCAGTTGTCAATGACCGTGCGCTGATTGAAAAGGCATATGCATGTGGTATGGATTATTAAAAATAATCATAATATTTTTATAATTTTCTTATAGCATAAAAAGATCCCCCATTTATTAGAATGACTTTCATAATTCTGATAAATGGAGGATTCTTCTTTATATGTTACAGAAAAACAATTTTATGATCTTTGGAGTGTTTCCAGTCTTTTTGGATCAAGGATTGTGATTTTGCCGCGGGAGAGTTTGACGAGACCTTCGCCTTGAAAGTATCGAAGCATTCGAGTGATAACTTCCCTGTGGGAACCAAGATGATTAGCAATCGTCTCATGAGTGATTTTCAGCTCGTTTGTTCCTTCGATAGAGGTCTCTTCTAAAAGAAATGAAGCAACACGCTTATCCAAACTCTTCCACATGATTTGTTCAATCAGCCACATGACATCAGAAAAACGGGTGGCTATTAACTCATTGGTATAGTTTGCGACGGGAGCAGATTCCTTCATAATGCCCTTATAGATTTCAGCAGGGATGATCCAAAGATCAGTATCTTTTTCTGCTTCAATGGTTACTTCAAATTGAATGGAGCGTATGATACATGAGGCGGATAAAAGACACATATCCATATCGAACAGACGGTAAAGTGTAATCTCTCGTCCTTCATCTGAAAGTATGTAGGTTCGAAGCTGCCCGGATTTAACCAGTAATAATCCAGTGCAATCCAGGTTTCCATTGTGAATGATTGTCCCTTTTTTTACATACTGTGTGATTAAATTGTCTGAAATTATTTTTTTCTGTGTTGTATTTAAGTCATTCCATAGTGGAAAACAATTTTCGAAGTTCATAACCGTTATCTCCTTTACGAACATAGTATACTTGCTTTTTTTAGATGCGTCAATTATATAACTGGCATATGCCATAAATAGAAATAAAAAGAAGTGTAATAAAGTAAATTATCTTTTCTGTGATATCATCACGGAAGCAAGCACTTATTTGGGGTATATTAAGTTCAAATAGGAGAAGGAGTTGAAAAATATGACATCTATAAATATAAATAAAGAAAAGTTTGGACAATTAATTCATAAGGAAAAACCGGTTTTGGTTGATTTCTGGGCACCTTGGTGTGGTTATTGCCGTAGAATTGGAGCGGCTTATGAAAAAATAAGTGAAGAATACAGCGATATTCTTATTGCTGGAAAAGTGAATATTGATGAAGAACCACAGATTGCAGAAGCTGAAAAGATTGAGGTGATTCCTACGCTGGTTTTATATCGAAATGGAAAGGCAATAGATTCTATTGTTGCACCTGAATCAAAAATAATGATAGAGAATTTTATTAATGAAGCATTGGAAAAATAAAAGGAGGACTGCTGTATGAATGAAAATCATGTTTACGATATGATTATCGTGGGGGGAGGACCTGGAGGGTATACATCAGCATTATACGCAGCCAGAGCAGGATTTGATACCATTGTTTTAGAAAAATTATCTGCAGGTGGTCAGATGTCATTGACCTGGCAGATTGATAACTATCCTGGTTTTGAAAATGGAATTGACGGATTTTCATTGGCAGAGAAAATGCAAAAACAGGCGGAAAAATTTGGCGCTAAAAGTGAATATGCTGAAGTTTTTAATATGGATTTAACAGGAAAGCTTAAGAGAGTAGAAACTAGTTCGGGAATTTATATTGGGAAAACAGTAGTGATTGCTACTGGAGCAAATCCAAGAGAACTTGGTCTCGCTAAAGAAAAAGAATTGATAGGTCATGGGGTTGCTTATTGTGCCTCCTGTGATGGTATGTTTTATAAAGATAAGATCGTGGTGGTGGTTGGTGGTGGAAATTCTGCTGCATCAGATGCTGTTCTTTTAAGTCGAATTGCTAAGAAAGTCATCATTGTTCATCGAAGAGATACATTACGTGCAACGAAAATCTACCATGACCAGCTGATGAAAACTGAAAATATAGAGTTTCGATGGAACAATACAGTAAATGAACTGATTTATGGAGAACGATTGACTGGTGTGCGGTTGAAAGATACAGTTACAGGAGAAGAAAACATTATAGAATGTGACGGCCTGTTTGTGAGTATAGGAAGAAAACCGACAACAGATTTTTTAGATAATCAGATAGAAATGGATAATAAAGGATATATTGTGGCAGGTGAAAACACTGAAACGAGTATTCCGGGTGTTTATGCTGTAGGAGATGTCAGAACAAAGTTACTTCGTCAGATAGTAACAGCAGTGGCAGATGGTGCTATGGCAGTACATATGGCAGAAGAGTATGTGGAGAAATAATAATCAGAATTTGAATGGTGAACTTTTTATACTGAAATATGTACGATTTCAATAATGACATGAACTTATGGGAACGTATTGCGGATACTTTGTGAACTTTATCCTGATACAATGATTATGCTGATGAAAGAAGGCATTCAGAATGGAATTACACTAGAAATACTTATGACAAAAAAACATAAGAAAACACCGGAAGAAAAAGCAGCTGTTGCGAAACAAAAGAAACAACAGATGAGAGCAAAACTGAAAAAAGAAACAAGAGATAATCTGGCTAAAGAAGAGATCTTGCAAGATGACCGATTTTTCTTTATTGCCGGTTATACCTCCGGAGGTGCACCGTATGGTATCACCTGGGAGGAAATGGGTCTGAAACCTTGGGATGATTTGGAGGAAAATAAAATGGTGTAAAAGTGGTGTAAACAAACAAAAATCAGCTGTGAAGATTATTGAAAACTATCGAAAACAATACGCTTCTCATATAAAAATATACAAAAATAACTATTCCATATATTTTTTTACATATAAAAAGAAATTGTGAAATTTTTATCTTCAAATGTGCGAAAATTATGAAAATTGTGCGTATTCATATACTTATACAGAAAAATTTTCATGTAATAAGGCTAAAAAATGAAGCGTATCGGTAGAATACGGAGCTGATTTGCACAATAAAATATAAAAAAACCAGATAAATCAATACGTCATTTAAAAACAAATTCTTAACAAATAATGAATTTTGTATATATTCAAACGTTTTTGTTGCACTTCTTTTGTCAATTTGCTATAATTAATACAATAAACAGAAAGAAATGGGAGAGGTGAACTATGAATTTAGGTATCATTGCACATAATAGTAAAAAAGTTCTCATTGAAGATTTCTGTATCGCTTATAAGAACATCCTGGCCAAGCATGAAGTATATGCTACCGGCACTACAGGAAGAAGAATTGAGGAAGCCACCGGTCTTCATGTCCATAAGTTTTTACCGGGCAGTATCGGAGGCGATAAGCAGTTCATGGAAATGGTAGAGCGGCAGGATCTGGATATGGTAATACTTTTCTATAATCCTGTTATGATAGATCCAAAGGAGCCAGACATCACAGCTATTGTAAAGCGCTGTGACCAGTATAATATTCCGGTGGCGACCAATATCGCTACTGCAGAACTTCTTATTCTTGGACTGGCCCGTGGTGATCTGGATTGGAGACTGAATCTGAAATGAGAGTCATCGCAGGAAAAGCAAGACGACTGAACCTTAAGACTGTGCCGGGTATGGACACACGCCCGACCACAGACCGCATCAAAGAAACTCTTTTTAATATTCTTCAGCCTGAACTTCTGGATTGTCACTTCCTTGATCTGTTCAGCGGAAGCGGTGCAATCGGCATTGAGGCATTAAGCCGCGGAGCAGCTCGGGCTGTTTTTGTTGAAAAAAATCCCAAGGCATGCACATGCATAAGAGAAAATCTGACATTTACAAAACTTGCAGATAGTGGTACACTGCTGAATATGGACGTGATGCAGGCCCTTCGTTCCTTAGAAGGAAAGGGCGTTTTTGACTGCATATTTATGGATCCCCCATATAACCATGAACTGGAGCGTCAGGTTCTGGAATACCTTCAGGACAGCAGTATTCTGGATGAGAATACACTGATCATCGTGGAAGCTGACCTTACTACAGATTTCGGTTATGTGGAAGATCTTGGCTACAGACAGCTGCGTTCCAAAGAATACAAAACTAACAAGCATATCTTTTTATGCCGGGGAAAGTGAGAAAAATACATGGTAATAGCTGTTTATCCAGGAAGTTTTGATCCGGCCACTTATGGTCATCTGGACATAATCAAGCGTGCAAGCGTATCTTTCGACAAAGTAATCGTAGGAGTTTTGCATAATTCTGCAAAAAGTCCGTTGTTTTCTGTTGAAGAACGTGTTAATATACTAGAAAAGGCAACAAAAGACATGGAGAATGTAGAAATCAAGGCATTCAAGGGTCTTTCTGTGAACTTTGCCAGAGAGAATCATGCACAGGTGATCGTGCGCGGGCTTCGTGCAGTTACCGATTTTGAATTTGAACTGCAGATGGCACAGACAAACCGGGTGCTTGCTCCGGATATTGACACCGTGTTTCTGACGACAAGCCTGGAATATGCATATCTTAGCTCTACTATTATGAAAGAAGTAGCAGGCTATGATGGCGACCTGAGCAAATTTGCTCCGCCGGAAATTACCGAAGCTGTTAAGAAAAAGATGCACGATTTGAAGAAATAGAATAAGGAGAGTTTACTATGAGCAGCAGAATTGAACAGATCATTGAAGAAATCGAAGAATATGTAGACAGTTGTAAATATCAGCCACTTTCTACAACTAAGATTGTAGTGAATAAAGAAGAAATCGAAGAGCTTCTTCGTGAACTTCGGCTTAAGACTCCAGACGAGATCAAACGTTATCAGAAGATCATCAGCAATAAGGATGCCATCCTTGAGGATGCACAGACAAAGGCAGATGCACTGATCGCAGATGCACAGAATAAAGCTCAGGAGCTTGTTACCCAGCATGAGATCATGCAGAAAGCATATGCGCAGGCAAACGAGACTATCAATGCAGCGAATCGTCAGGCTCAGGAGATTCTGGATTCCGCTACACAGGATGCTAACAGCATTCGTCTCAGCGCGATCACATACACAGATGACATGATGGCAAACATCGGTTCCGTACTTACCCAGACTCTTGAGGATGCTGGCGGCAAATATAAAGGATTCATCGATGCTCTTCAGGCATGCATGGATGTTGTAAACCATAATCGTCAGGAGCTTGCGCCACAGACTGCTCAGGCAGCTGCAATGTCCGGCTCTTATCAGCCGGCTGATACAGAGGCTTCCAAGGAAGATGAAGCTCTTCTGGACGAGATTGGCGATAACTAATTTTTCTGCGCGAAATATAGCAGACTTTATCTGATTGCAATTCACTAAAACTATTCTATAATTGTTTTATGTGAGCAGTGATCATATTTATAAGAATATAAGTATGAGAACAGCAGTAACTGCTGCATTCATACATTTTGCAGAAGCGTACGGATGAAGGGAGAGTTCCTTTCCAAGTACGCTTTTTGTTTGCGCCATAATACAGAATCCTCCGAATGCACTCATACACAGTGCAAGAAGTACACGAAGGGAATAAGAAAACCCGGACAGCAGGAGCCCATGGAGACCAGTGGTAACTTCTATCAGTCCGAGAAGAATATATTTTCCCTGTGCCGGAAGATACCAGAAATGACTTATGGCAGCGGACAGTATAGAGAACATAAGAATGTAACCACCCAGTTTTGCCATAGTTTCAAAACTATTCATAATGACAAAATCCAGAAGCCCGGCAGAAGTATATTCCTGCTCAGATGTTTTTGGCGTACAAAAGGAAAGCAGTGAGTTTTTTCTATAGAATGTAAAGCGAAAAAAACACATGCAGATCATGTCTGATAGAAGCAGAATCCTCACAAGAAAACCAATATGTAATTTTCCCTCCAGACAGATATGTCCCACATAAGTAATAAGAAAGGCCGGACTTGGATTATTGCAGAAAGTTAACAAATATTCAGCCTCCTGCCGGCTGATTTTTCCAGCATAATACAAATCTGCGGTTAATTTTGCCCCCATAGGGTAACCGGTGAGAAGTCCCAGAAGAAATACATAGGCACCTCCTGGAGAAAGCCCAAAAACGACCTTGAAAAAAGGAGCAGTTGGTTGTAAAATTTTTGTAATCCAATCTGTGTGCACCAGAATTCCTGTAAGGATCATAAACGGAAGAAGGGTAGGCAGTAAGGTCTCCAACCACAGTTTCAGTCCGTTTCTTGCCGCAGCAAGAGCTTCGGCCGGGTAACACAGAAGGAAGAGTAAAAGCAGGATAACAGAAAGCAGGATTATTTTTTTCTTCATTTTGACCTCGTTATTAAAATAAAAGCCCAACATGTGAAGTTATAGTCAGGTTGTGTTCAGCAGCCTGAAGTATGTTTAAAAAATCATTATATAAAATTTATATTCTGTTTCTGTCTCAAAATGCCGAAAAGATAAATACAAACCATATATAAAATTTTGGAGGTAACCCATATGGCAATTTTAGAAAACTTCGAACCCAAAAATGTGTTTCACTATTTTGAGGAAATCTGTGGTATTCCACATGGTTCAGGAAATACAAAACAAATCAGTGATTATCTGGTGAATTTTGCAAAGGAACATGATTTGAAATATGTTCAGGATGACATGAATAATGTTGTGATTTATAAACCTGCAACACCTGGCTACGAAAACGCGCCCACAGTCATCCTTCAGGGACATATGGATATGGTTTGTGCGAAATGCCCGGAAATCGAACATGATTTTACAAAGGATGGACTAAAGCTGGTTGTGAAAGATGGCTTTTTATCAGCCGAGGGCACCACTCTTGGCGGAGATGACGGAATTGCAGTGGCTTATGGCCTTGCGCTTTTAGACAGTACAGATTTGCCGCATCCGACTTTGGAGGTTGTTTTCACCGTCGATGAAGAGACGGGGCTTCTGGGCGCTGACGGATTCGACTGCAGCCTTTTGAAGGGAAGAAGAATGATCAATCTGGATTCTGAAAAAGAGGGCTGTCTGTGGGTAAGCTGCGCTGGTGGTGTTGCTGGAAATTCTTATCTGCCAGTCCGGCGTGTGGACGCTTCCGGCAGAAAAGTTAACGTAAAAGTCTGTGGACTTGTGGGAGGCCATTCCGGAGCTGAAATACACAAAAACCGCGCAAGTGCCAATATTCTTATGGGACAGTTTCTTTATGAACTTTCCCATGTCTGTGGCTATGCATTAAAAGAATTAGAAGGTGGTCAGCAGGACAACGTTATTACAAAAGAATGCGAAGCGGTTCTTCTTGTGCTTCCGGAAGAAATTTCTCAGATCACTTCCCTTGCAAAGAAAATGCAGAAGGATTTCCGGGCAGAATACACTGGTACAGATGATACTATTACAATTCAGATAACAGAAGAAGGGGATATGGATGCACAGGTTCTTCATCCCACCAGCCAGGAAAAAGTGCTTTTTTATCTGATGAACATGCCATTTGGTGTTAAGAAAATGAGTGGTACCATAGAAAATCTGGTGGAAACCTCCTGCAATCCCGGAATTCTGAAGCTGTATGGGGACGAGTTGTTTGTACAGACCAGTATCCGAAGCTCTGTAGGAACTGCCAAAGAGGCTCTTTCCCATAAAATCCAATATCTGACAGAATTTCTGGGAGGCGAATATGAGACTGAGGGGGCTTATCCTGCATGGGAGTATCGTAAAGCTTCTCCTCTTCGTGACAAGATGGTAGAAATTTATAAAAACATGTACGGTAAAGACCTGGAGGTAGTTGCCATTCATGCCGGTCTGGAATGTGGTATTTTTTATGAGCGAATGGAAAACCTTGACTGCACCTCTCTTGGACCGGATATTCTGGACATCCACACCAGCAAAGAACGCCTTGATATGGCTTCTGTGAAACGGGTTTGGGAATATCTGACAGAAGTATTGAAAAATTTGAAAGACTGATAATTACATGTATATTTAAAAGCCTGTTTTTCATAAAGCTTTTGGCATACCCCCATTAAATAGTAACTGTGGCTGCCATAGCCTTTGATCATTCGAATCAGCTGTATTTGGAAAAAATATTTTCCATACAGCTGATTTTTTGTTCTAATTTTTCTGATTTTCCATATATTATCTGAGGGTGAAAAAATCGTTACTATTTACTGGTAACAAAAAAATCATCCACCTTTTCCCATATATTAAAGAGAGGAAATGCCATGAAAAGAAAGACCGGGAAACACTTACTCCTTCTTCTTTTTCTTTTGCCGCTGCTTATCTTGCTTCAGAATTTTATTCAGCAAAGAAGCCAGGCTTCCCTGCTAAAACCGGACACCTGTTTTACAGAAAGCTTCCGGGAACAGGCTTTGTCGTCTGTGCTATATGCAGAGTTAGAAGAACAAGTGCTTTCAGATGGAGAATTTGCCGATCTTCTTACAACAACTATGCTGAATGGAAAATTTTTTCCAAAATATCTTTCCGGAAACAGGGAAGCGTATCTGCGCTTCAAACCCAAAGCCTATTATGACCTGAGAAACTGTTATCTGGCTGTCTGGAAAGACCTGGAAAATTTTCCCATTCCGATCAGAAACGATAGAGAAATATGGCAAGAGATTTTTTATGAAAACACCTTTGGCGCTGCCCGAAGCTATGGTGGAAGCCGGATGCACGAAGGCTGCGATCTCTTTGGCAGGGTTTCTCAATCCGGATTTTATCCTGTGATTTCCATGACTGATGGCAAAATAGAAAAAATCGGATGGCTTCCTCTTGGCGGATACCGGATCGGAATCCGTTCTCCTCATGGAGGGTATTTTTATTATGCCCATCTTGCATCCTATGAAAAATATTTTCAGACAGGTGAAGCAGTGGAAGCGGGGCAGATCCTTGGATTCATGGGAGATACCGGATACGGAGAAGAAGGAATGTCCGGAAAATTTCCGGTTCATCTTCATCTGGGAATCTACATAAATCCACAGGGAAAAGAGGAACTGAGTGTAAACCCTTACTATGTCTTACAGGCAATGGAGAAAAAAGTAAAAAAATACACTTATTGATAACAAATTTTTTGAAATATATGCTATAATGATTAAACATATGGGCAGACACACTTAAATTTAACTGCAGAATATTTTTCATAATACAATGCCCATATTCTGTAAGGAGCGATTTATATGGAAATACAGTTATGGAGAAGCATTTTATGCCCCTACGAACTGGCAGTCAGGGAACTGATTGTCAAATTTGAACACATTATCAGCGAACATCGAGAAAATGATCTGTATTCCCCTATTGAGCAGGTAAGCGGACGAGTGAAAAGTGTATCCAGCATTCTGGAGAAAATGCAGCGCAAGCATATTCCTATGGAACGCATGGAGGAAGAAGTAGAAGACATTGCCGGAATCCGTATTATCTGTCAGTTTGAGGAAGATATTGAGACAGTAGCATCCCTGATCCAAAACCGGTCAGATATGACCATTAAGAGTGAGAAGAATTATCTGAAGCATGTGAAACAGAGTGGTTACAGAAGTCTCCATCTGATCATTTATTATACAGTAGAAACATTAAATGGTCCCCGGAAGCTGCAGGCGGAAATTCAGATCCGCACCATGGCTATGGACTTCTGGGCAACGATCGAACATTCCCTTCAGTACAAATATAAAGGGGACATGCCGCCGCATGTGGCAGAGCGTCTGACGAATGCCGCGGATGCTATTATTTTGCTGGATCAGGAAATGTCTTCTGTGCGCGATGAAATCATGGATGCCCAGAATTCTTCCCAGATGCAGTCCAATCTTGTAAAAGATATTCTCAATAATATAGAAAATCTTTACCGCGTATCCAGCGAACGGGAGATTACCAAAATTCAGACAGAATTTCTTCGTGTTTTCCATACCAAAGATTTGAAACAGCTGGAGCGTTTTCACAGACAGCTTGATATTATCGCGGAAGGTTACCGCGCCCAGGCTGTTTACCATAATATCGGACATCAGCCAGGCAAGAGCTGTATTTCATAAATCTGTCCGAAAATACGTTACTGTTCATTTTGTTCACATCATTCTTGGAACACGCCTTACAGAATGAGCAGTGCATAGGAGAAAAATATAGATGTCACAATTTTTACCAGTTACAAAAAAAGACATGAAGGACAGAGGCTGGGATCAGGTAGATTTTGTCTACGTGACAGGAGATGCTTACGTAGATCATTCCTCTTTTGGAACTGCTATTATCAGCCGCCTTCTGGATAGCCGGGGCTATAAAGTGGGAATTATCCCTCAGCCCGACTGGCGCAGGAAGGAGAGTATTGCCATATTTGGAGAGCCTCGCCTTGGCTTCCTTGTAAGTGCCGGCAATATGGATTCCATGGTTAATCACTATACCGTTGCAAAAAAGCACCGCCAGAAGGATTCTTATTCTCCTGGCGGTAAAATGGGTTTGCGGCCAGACCGTGCTGTTATTGTATACAGTAATCTGATTCGTCAGACTTTTAAGAAAACTCCTGTAATCCTTGGTGGAATCGAGGCAAGCCTCAGACGTATGGCACATTACGATTACTGGGAAAATAAGGTGAAGCACAGTATCCTCATAGATTCCGGCGCAGACTTGATTTCCTACGGAATGGGAGAGCATTCTATTATTGAGATTGCAGAGGCTCTTGACAGCGGAATCCCTGTCAGCGAAATTACCTACGTGGCAGGAACCGTCTATAAATGCAGGGATCTGTCCCGCACTTACGAGCCGATCATACTTCCTTCTTTTGATGAAGTACAGGCGGATAAGCTGGCTTATGCCAGAAGCTTTGCCATCCAGTATCAGAATACAGATCCTTTTACAGCAGGAACCATGGCCGAATCCTACGGAACAAAGGGCTATGTAATCCAGAATCCACCTGCATTACCTCTTACACAGGGGGAGATGGACGATGTATATGATCTTCCTTATGTGGGAAATTATCATCCCATGTATGAGAAAGACGGCGGAATTCCTGCATTAGAGGAAATTAAATTCAGCCTTACCAGCAACAGGGGTTGTTTCGGAAGCTGCAGCTTCTGTGCATTAACTTTTCATCAGGGAAGAATCCTGCAGACCAGAAGTCATGAATCAATTCTGAAAGAAGCGGTCCACATGACCGAGGAGAAAGATTTCAAGGGATATATCCACGATGTAGGCGGACCTACAGCAGACTTTCGCCAGCCTTCCTGCCAGAAACAGCTGACCAGAGGCGTTTGCAAGAACCGTCATTGTCTGTTTCCTGAGCCATGTAAGAATCTGACCGCGGATCACAAAGATTACGTTTCTCTTCTTCGTAAGCTCCGGGATCTTCCAAAAGTAAAAAAAGTATTTGTCCGTTCCGGTGTGCGTTTCGATTATGTGTTGGCAGACCCGGACAAAACTTTTCTTAATGAACTTGCCAAATATCATGTAAGCGGACAGCTTCGTGTAGCTCCTGAGCATGTTTCCAATCAGGTGCTGAAATATATGGGCAAGCCGTCCCACGAAGTGTATGAGAAATTTTTGAAGGAATTTGACAAGGCAAATAAGAAGGCTGGCTTACAGCAGTTTGCCGTGCCATATTTTATGTCCTCCCATCCGGGATGTACCATGAAAGAGGCTGTGAAGCTGGCAGAATATGTCCGTGATCTTGGCTTTACTCCGGAGCAGGTGCAGGACTTTTACCCAACACCTTCTACACTGTCTACCTGTATGTATTACACGGGAATCCATCCTCTTACAGGCGAAAAGGTTTATGTGCCGAAGAGCGCCCATGAAAAAGCCATTCAACGTGCGCTTATGCAATATAAGAATCCGGTCAACAGAGAACTGGTTCTCGAAGGATTGAAAATTGCAGGGCGTATGGATCTGGTTGGGTATGGGGAAAAATGTCTGATCCGGCCTGTCAGAAAAGAGCATGGCGACAACAAATATACAGAGAATGCCGGGCGTAACAGAGAATCAAAGCATGGTCCGGCACCAAAGAAAACCATCCGCAATCATCACACAAGAAAAAAGCAGAAATAGGAGTGTTTTCATGAAACTAATGCAAACAAACAAAGGAGAATTCGGATATCTGAAGCGTGAACGAAAGCGCAGGATCATAATTGCTGCCATTATGCTTGGTGTCCCCGTTTTTATTTTTATCAGTATGTGGATTTACCTGGGTACCAGAAATTCTATCTGGACGATCATTGCTCTGGTAGGATCTCTTCCAGGCTGTAAGGCTGTGGTAGATGTGATCATGGTCTATCTGGCAAAGCCTGTAGATCCGGTTCTGTACAAGAAGATCCATGCGCATCAGGGTGATCTTGTAATGGCGTACGAGATGTATATGACTTTCTATGAAAAAAAATGCACCATAGATGCCATTGCAGTATGCGGAAATACTGTAGTCGGTTATACCAGTGATCCGAAAGCAGATACAAATTTTATGGCTGCAGAAGCCCAGAAACTGGTTCGCAAAAACGGCTATAAAGTAGATGTAAAAATTCTTGGAGAGCTTCGTCCTTTCCTGGAACGTCTTGATTCTATGAACGAACACAAGGAATCCTTAGAAGAAGGGCTTCGCTTTACACCAGATCCAAGATATCCTGATTTTACCAGAGATGAAATGGTGAAGCATGTGATCCTGAATTTGTGTATCTAAGAGGATATCCAGCATGAAAGAATTTATTATTAATGAAAATGAAGCGGGACAGCGCTTTGACAAATATTTAGGAAAGCTTCTCCGTGAAGCTCCAAAAAGTTTTTTTTACAAAATGCTCCGCAAGAAAAATATTACCTTAAACGGCGGCAGAGCCACTGGAAATGAGAAGCTTTCCACTGGTGACCACGTAAAGCTTTTCCTTTCGGATGAGACTTTCGGGAAATTTGCAGGAGTACAGGAAACGGTAGCAAGAGCTCATCAGAAGCTTGACATTGTGTATGAAGACGATAATATCCTTCTGATTAACAAACCTGTGGGAATGCTTTCCCAGCCTGCAGATGATAAGGAACCATCACTGGTAGAATATCTGACGGGGTATCTTCTTGAAAGCGGAGCGGTTACGGAAGCGTCTTTACATACCTTCCGCCCATCTGTCTGCAATCGTCTGGACCGTAATACCAGCGGACTTGTGGCTGCAGGGAAGTCCCTGGCAGGACTTCAGGAGCTTTCTTCATTGTTTCATGATCGAAGCCTTCACAAATTTTACCGCTGCCTGGTAAATGGTGTTATAAAAAATGAAAAATATATCAAAGGATATTTGCATAAAGACGAAAAATGTAATAAAGTAACAGTACAGGAAACGGAAACATCCGGAGCACTTCCCATTGAGACCAGATACCGTCCCCTTGGAGGTAACGGAACCGTTACCCTTCTTGAGGTGGAGCTGATCACCGGACGCACACATCAGATCAGGGCACACCTTGCAGGAACTGGTCATCCCCTTATTGGAGATTACAAGTACGGCAGGCGTACCTTAAACGATGAATACTGCAGAAAGTATGGTCTGAAATCGCAGCTGCTTCACGCATACAGGTTGGAAATCCCGGAAATTGAAGGGCGTCTTTCCTATCTGTCTGGCAAAGAGTTCACGGCTCCTTTGCCTTATCTGTTTCAAAAAATCCTGAAAGAGGAACACGTAGAGGAGAATAAATAATATGAAAATCTGGCATGAAGTATGGGACTATATAAAAATGATCATCATTGTAGTTGCTATAGTCCTGGTTATCAACAATGTAGTACTGATCAACGCAAAAATCCCTTCTCCATCCATGGAGAAGACTATTATGACCGGCGACCGTATCTTTGGATTCCGTCTTGCATATGGTATCAATCTGGATCTGTTTGGACATGAGATTTCCAAAAAAGTCAAGGATCCCGAGCGCTTTGACATTGTAATTTTCAAGTATCCGGATGATGAAAGCCAGCTTTTCATCAAACGTGTGATCGGACTTCCGGGAGAGACTGTTGAGATCAAGGACGGAAAGGTATACATCGACGGTTCTGAGACTGCTCTTGATGATTCCTTTATTCCAGAGAAAATGCAGGGAAGCTTCGGTCCATATACCGTTCCGGATAATTGCTATTTTATGCTGGGTGATAACCGAAATGATTCTAAGGATTCCCGCTTCTGGAAGAACACGTTCGTCCGCTTTGACCAGATCGTAGGGAAAGCAGTTGTAAGATATTATCCTTCCATCAAGCTTCTTGGCTACGAGGAACCGTAAGAATGGCCACATGGAACAGCAGAGGGCTCCGGGGTTCTACCCTGGAGGACCTTGTAAACCGAACAAACGAGCAGTACAGGGAGAAGGGACTTGCTCTGATACAGAAGATTCCCACTCCCATCACTCCGGTACGCATGGACAAAGAAAACCGTCACATTACTCTGGCATACTTTGACCAGCGAAGTACTGTTGACTATATAGGTGCAGTACAGGGAATTCCTGTCTGCTTTGATGCAAAGGAATGCAGCGCCCAGACGTTTCCTCTGGCAAATATTCATCCTCACCAGGTGAAATTTATGGAGGACTTTGAAAAACAGAATGGCGTGGCATTTTTTCTTATATTTTTCAGTCAGTTGAACTTATTTTATTATCTGCCTTTTCGGGAACTGTTGATATACTGGAGACGGATGGAAGAGGGCGGACGGAAAAGCTTCCGCAGGGAGGAACTGGATGAGAAGTATTACCTGCCGAAAAAGAGCGGATTTCTGGTTCCTTATTTAGAGGGATTAAAATTGGATCTGGAAACACGCGTGTTGCCATAACACACGCAACGTTACTGTTCACTCCGTTTACAGTAACACGCTTCGCGATGCACAGAAATCATGCTTTGCATGATTTCGCGCCGCAACTCTCGGGTTTTCTGTGAACTTTGTTCACAAAAAACACCTCGCGGAATGTTACCAGTGAACAGTAACCACGCAACACTTCGTCTTGACAATCTTGGAATATTCCACTATAATCAACATTGATTTTTACATTATCGTAGTAGCGTGATAAAGTGTTATGTAATTAACAAGCAAGAAACAACATGGAGGAAACATGATATGCAGAGAATTTTTCATACGCCGGAGGGTGTACGGGATATTTACAGTCAGGAATGCAGCCGAAAACAAAAGCTTCAGGAAAAGCTTCACCGTGTATTCCATCAGTATGGCTTTGAAGATATAGAAACTCCCACATTTGAATATTTTGAAGTGTTTAGTAAAGAAGTGGGAACCATTCCCTCCAGGGATCTTTATAAATTTTTTGACAGAGAAGGCAATACCCTTGTTCTTCGACCTGACTTTACACCGTCCGTTTCCAGAGCCTGTGCTACCTATTTTAACCCTGAAAAAGAAGTAGTAAGTCTGTGTTATACAGGCAACACTTTTATCAATAATTCCAGCTTTCGCGGAAGATTGAAAGAGACAACCCAGATGGGCGTTGAGCGTATGGGCGATGATTCACCGGAAGCAGATGCAGAGATTCTGGCTATGACAGTAGAGTGTCTGCTTGCGACAGGACTTACCGAATTTCAGGTAAGCGTTGGGCAGGTTGACTATTATAAAGCGATTTTTGCCCAGACAGGCTTGAGCCAGGAAGAGGAAGAAGAGCTTCGGGAGCTGATTTCCCAGAAAAACTATTTTGGTGTGGAAGAGCTTGTAAAGAATAAGAACATGGATAAATCCCTTGCAAGAGTTCTTTCCCAGCTTCCTCAGATGTTCGGATCGACAGAAGTTCTGGAAAAGGCAAAATCCCTTACGGACAATCCACAGGCATTAAAGGCGGTTGCGCGTCTGGAAGAAATCTATGAGCTTCTGAAGGTTTACGGCTATGAGAAATACGTTACTTTTGATTTTGCAATGTTAAGCAAATATCATTACTATACCGGAATCATTTTCCAGGCTTATACCTATGGTACAGGAGAAGCGTTGATCAAGGGCGGACGCTACAATCAGCTGATGAAGCATTTCGGCAAGCCTGCTGCATCCATCGGGTTTGCCATTGTAGTAGATAACCTTCTGATGGCTCTTTCCAGACAGAAAATCGAAATGGAGGGAGAGGAGGGCGTTACGGTTATCACTTACCGCAAAGAAAACCGTATCCAGGCAATCCAGAAGGCCAAAGAGCTTCGCGCCCAGGGCAGAAATGTAGCCCTTCGCCCAGAGAAAGTAACTAAGGTTTGTGAGGTGGAATTATGAGATATCTGACTTTTGCCCTTACCAAGGGAAGACTTGCAGACAAAACCCTTGCCATGCTTGAGAAAATCGGGATCACCTGCGAAGAGATGAAAGATAAGGATTCCCGTAAACTGATTTTTGTAAATGAAGAATTAAAGCTTCGTTTTTTCCTTGCCAAAGGACCAGATGTACCTACATATGTAGAATATGGCGCAGCTGACATCGGAATTGTCGGAAAGGATACGATCCTGGAAGAAGGCCGTAAGCTTTACGAGGTAATGGATCTTGGATTTGGAGCCTGCCGCATGTGTGTTTGCGGACCTGAAAGTGCCAAACCCCTTCTGAATTCAAATCAGCTGATTCGTGTGGCAACCAAATATCCAAACATTGCCAAAGATTATTTCTATAATAAGAAACATCAGACTGTGGAAATCATTAAGCTGAATGGTTCTATTGAGCTTGCCCCTATTGTAGGTCTTTCTGAAGTGATTGTGGATATCGTTGAGACCGGAAGCACACTTCGTGAAAATGGACTGAAGGTGTTAGAAGAAGTTTGCCCTCTTTCAGCAAGAATGGTTGTGAATCAGGTAAGCATGAAAATGGAAAATGAAAGAATCAGTAAGCTGATTGAAGATTTACGAAAGGTAATCTGAAATTACTGTTTTTTCTGGAATAAAATAAAATTGGAAGGATCGATCACAATGCGTACAGTAAGATTAACAAAAGAATCTACCAAAGATATCCTGGAAAATCTTTTAAAACGGAGCCCTAATAATTACGGCAAGTTCGAAGCCGCAGTAGCAGATATTCTTGCAAATGTAAAAGAAAAAGGGGATGAAGCTCTTTTTTCTTACACAAAAGAATTTGATAAAGTAGAGGTAACTCCGGAAACCATACGTGTAACCGAAGCGGAAATTGAAGAAGCATATAAAGCAGTTGATGCATCCTTATTGGAAGTTATCCGCAAGGCACTTGTAAACATCCGCAGCTACCATGAGAAACAGCGTCAGAACAGTTGGTTTACCAGTACCGAAAATGGCACCATGCTTGGTCAGAAGGTAACACCATTAAATCGTGTAGGTGTTTATGTTCCAGGCGGAAAAGCAGTTTATCCTTCTTCTGTATTAATGAATATTGTGCCGGCAAAAGTGGCAGGAGTACCTCACATCGTTATGACCACACCTCCTGGGAAAGACGGTAAAGTAAATCCATCCACTCTGGTTGCTGCCAAAGAAGCAGGCGCTGATGAGATCTATAAAGTTGGTGGTGCACAGGCAATCGGAGCACTTGCTTATGGTACTGCAAGCATCCCAAAGGTAGACAAGATCGTAGGACCTGGCAACATTTTTGTAGCCCTTGCAAAAAAGGCTGTTTATGGACATGTGAGCATTGATTCCATCGCTGGTCCAAGTGAGATCCTTGTCCTTGCAGATGAAACTGCAAATGCACACTATGTAGCAGCAGATCTTCTTTCTCAGGCAGAACACGATGAGATGGCTTCTGCAATCCTCATTACTACCAGTACAGAACTGGCACAGAATGTAGAGAAAGAGATTGAAGGCTATCTGAAGGTTCTTTCCAGAAAAGAGATCATCGAAAAATCTCTGGAGAATTTTGGATATATCCTTATTGCAGAAGATATGGATGAAGCAATTGAAGCAGCGAATGAGATTGCTTCGGAACATATGGAAATTGTCACTAAGAACGCTTTTGAGGTAATGATGAAGGTACGAAATGCAGGCGCTATTTTCATTGGAGAGTACAGTTCTGAACCTCTTGGTGATTATTTCGCGGGACCGAACCACGTTCTTCCTACCAACGGAACAGCCAAGTTCTTCTCTGCACTTTCCGTTGACGATTTTATTAAGAAATCCAGTATTGTATATTATTCCAGGTCTGCATTACAGGAAATCCACAAGGACATCATCCAGTTTGCATCCTCAGAGCAGCTAACTGCACACGCCAACTCCATTGCAGTCCGCTTTGAAGAGGAAGATAAAAAGGAGCAGTCATGACAAGAGAAGCTACTGTTGAACGAAATACAAAGGAAACTAAAATTGCCATAAAGCTGAATCTGGACGGAACCGGAAAAAGCAGTCTGGATACAGGTGTGGGATTTTTCGATCACATGTTAGATGGCTTTACCCGCCACGGACTTTTTGATCTGGATATAAAGGTAAAGGGTGATCTTCAGGTTGACGATCATCATACCATTGAAGATACGGGAATTGTTCTTGGCACAGCTATTAAAGAAGCGGTTGGAGACAAGAAAGGAATCAGGCGTTACGGAAGCTGCATCCTTCCAATGGATGAGTGTCTTGTGCTTTGCGCCATTGATCTCGGGGGACGCCCGTATCTTTCCTTCGAAGGTACGTTTACCAGTGAAAAAATTGGAGATATGTCCACAGAAATGGTGAAGGAATTCTTTTACGCCATTTCTTATACGGCAGCCATGAATCTTCACATTAAGGTTCTAACACCGGGAAATAATCACCATATGGCAGAAGCCATGTTCAAAAGCTTTGCAAAGGCGCTGGATATGGCGGTAGCTTATGATCCTCGTATTACAGATGTGCTTTCTACGAAGGGAAGTCTCTAAGGGCAGAACAAACAGAATTACAATTAAGACGATATGATATATGCCACTTGTTTTCATTTTTTTCGAATTGAGCATGAAAGCAGGTGGCATAATTGCAGAAGAATTTTTCATAAAGGAGTATTAAAAATATGGAACAGAACCAATTAAAGTCCAAAATGTCCTGGTCAGATTTCAAATTAAACAGTGACGGCATGGTTCCGGTTATTGTGCAGGATTACAAAACAGACGAAGTTCTTATGCTTGCGTACATGAACGAGAAAGCATACCTTACCACTCTGAAGCTGGGAAAAATGACTTACTGGAGCCGCAGCCGCAACGAGCTCTGGACCAAAGGACTAACCTCCGGTCATGTTCAGTATGTGAAATCATTGACTATTGACTGTGATAATGATACAATTCTGGCAAAAGTAGAGCAGGTAGGGGCTGCATGCCATACCGGAAACCGGACATGCTTTTTTACCCCATTGCTCTAAAGCCTGTTTGAAAAATCATTCCTGCAATCTGCACGCCCCACTTTGCGATATATTTTGCAGAAAGCCTTTTTCAAACACGCTCTAAAAAAGACTGCAAAAGGTAAAATTATTACATGAAAAAACAAGTGAAAAACGGTGTGATCAAAGTTCTGATCCTGGTTCTGATTCTGGCAGGTGCGTATGGGCTGTGGTGTCATTTTCTTACAGATAATGTAATCTGGAAGAAGCTTAAAATAAACGGCATAGCCATTCAGGGAATGACCAAAGAGGAAGCCATTGACGCAATTTCAAAAGATTTTCAGGAAAAATATGAGAACACACAGATGACCATTACCCTGAATGGAAAGAACTTTAAGGTATCCATCTATCCTGTTCTCGGTCTTGATGTAAAATCAATTGTAGAAAGTGCCTATGCTCTTGGACATGGTGCCTGGTTTACTCATGGAACTGACCGCATCGAACTGATGAACAGCAAGACAAAGGAAGAAGTCACCCTTATGCCAGAAGCCCGAAACAAAGACGAACTGGACAAGCTTCTGGAGGATGCTGGAATTTCAAAGGGATCCACCACTATACAGACTTCCTGTGAACTTACAGATACAGAGCTGGTTATCACTAAGGGAAAAACCGGAATCGGTCCGGATATGGATGCATTGAAAGAAGCGATTCTAAAAGCAATTTCCATAGAAGATTATGAAGCTGTTATCGAATGTCCTACTATGAAGACACCGCCAGAGGAACTGGATCTGGAAGCCTATTATGAAAAAGTACATACAGATGCCACAGATGCTTCTCTGGGGGAAAATAATGAAATTATTCCGGCAGTTACCGGAATTTCATTTGATGTGAAGTCAGCTGCAAAGAAGCTGGAAAAAGCAAAAGAAGGGGCAAAGATTACCATCCCCCTTGAAATAACCCTACCCGAAGTTTCTACAGAAGAGATAGAAGCCCTTCCTTATCTGAATCTTCTTGGTACTTATACTACATATGGCGGAGGTACCGAAAACCGTGTTGCCAATTTGAAGCTTGCCGTGGAAGCCTGTGATGGAATGGAACTTCAGCCAGGACAGATTTTTTCCTACAACGATACTTTAGGTCCACGTACTGAGGAACGAGGGTACAGGGAAGCAACTGTAATTGTAGGAGGCGAACATGCCCAGGATATCGGAGGCGGAATCTGCCAGATTTCCACTACGTTGTTTATGGCATGCCTGCAGTCTGATCTGACCATTGTTGAGCGTCATAATCACGCTGCCCGAATTGATTATGTTGAGGATGGTCTGGACGCAGCAGTGGTGTGGGGAGGTCAGGATTTCCGTTTTCAGAATAATACTGCTTATCCAATTAAAATTGAAGCCTCTTACGATGAAAAAGAGGAAGCCGTAACGGTATCCATTTACGGAACCCAAACTGACAATAATACGGTAGAGATTACTACAGAGCATTCCGATCCAAACACCTGTAAAACCTACCGCAGTGTCTACGATGAGAATGGAACACTTCTCCGCACAGATGAAGTCGGGTACAGTAAATACAAGCAATAACCCTATAAATCTATTGATTTCGACATAACGGTCTGCTATAATGAGGTGAATTGAATAAATCCGTTTTCAGTGCCAGACATATCTGTCTGCTACAGCGTGCAGATTGTGGGAATATTTTTCAACACGCTCTAAGAGGGAATCAGGTGAAAGTCCTGAACGATCCGGTCACTGTAACCAGGGAGTAGAATCCAGTGAAACCATTGGTATATTGCTGAGAAGGATGGATTCTGTGTTGATCTGTAAGTCAGGAAACCTGCTGAATTCGTTTAATGAAAGCTTCCGAAGAAAGTACTTCATTCTCATTAATATATTTGATAATACAATATATTGAATTTTTAGTGCCTGTTTTCTCAGAGGAAGCAGGCATTTTTTTGAAATAATCCTGTCAGGATTGCCCATTGTACAAACAGGCTCCAGAAGCAATTGGGATTTATTCAAATTATAAAATAATAGGAAGAATCGAGGAAAAAGAAATGAAAAGAAATTCAAAACGCTTTCTTGCACTGTTCCTTTCCGTCGCGATGACGGTCACTCCTGCTGTACTTACACAGGCAGAAAATGAGGATGCAAACGTACAGGTTTCTGTTACACCAACTCCAGAAACAGAGGCGGAGAAGACTGCTGTTGCTGCTGAGACCCCTGTGCAGGAGAACGCAACAGCTGAGGAAGAAAACACTGACACTACAGTAACTCCGGCAGCAGTGGATGCCTCTGCTGTGAAAGAGACACCTGCTGCTACAGAAACACCTGCCTCTGAGACCACTCCTGAGGTTACTGCATCACCTGCTGAAGAAAGCAAAAATGAGGAAGCAGAAGCTCCACAGCCTACAGCTGCACCAGAAACAACAGAAGAGGGCAAAACCGAAGAGACAGATAAACCAGAAACAAAGCCAGAGGATCTGAACCCAGATGGTTCCAACATGACCATTGACAAGGAAGATAACAGTGCATATAAAATGCTTAAAATCAAAAGCTCTTCTGCTGAATTAAATGGTGATAAAATTAAGATAACCCTCAATACTGACGGAAAGAACTATGAGAAGCTTTATCTTGGTTCTAAAGAAGATCCTGACGAAGCAAAAAATGCAGCAGCAATCGTTGGTACAGAAAATGAAGATGGTTATACTTTCATTTTTGAGGTTCCTGCCAGTGAACAGGTCCAGACTTTCAGCATCGTACCATTTTCTGTAAAAAATCAGAAATGGTACACAAATATGGCTTTGAAACTGAACGTTCCAGGAATGAAAGCCCCGGAACCAACAGCTACTCCAGAGCCAACTGCAGCCCCTGAGCCAACTGCCACTCCACTGCCAACTGCAGCTCCAACCCAGGCACCAGCCCAGAATGAGATTACAGATGCCGGAATCAAGCTTGTAAAAGAAAACGGTGATGAATTTGCAATGTTCGTAATCACCGGTTCCACTGTAAAGGTTTCGGAGGATAAGTATATTGTCACACTTTCTACCGCAAAACAGAATTATGACATGATCTATCTTGGCAGTGCCAGTGACTCTGATAAAGAAGCAAATTCCATCAAAGGAGTAGAGAACAGTGCAGGAGGCTATACCTACACCTTTGAAGTTACTGCAAGCAAGGAAGCTCAGACAATAGCAGTCGTTCCTCATTCCAAGAAGAGCCAGAACTGGTACGCAAAGGGTATATTGACGATTACCGTACCGGCGGTTCCAGGATATGGAGAGGCTGCTCCAACACCGGAACCAACTGTTTCCCCAGAGCCTACCGAAGCACCGGTTGAGACTCCTGCACCAACTGAAACTCCAGTGCCAAGCACAACTCCGGAAGCAACCACCACCCCAGAGCCAACAGCAACCCCTGCTCCAGGCAGCTGTGCAAGCGGAATTTATAATATTACAGTAAACTCCAGTTCCTCTATGTTCCGTGTAATTGACTGTGTCCTTACTTCCAAAAACGGAAAGATGACAGCTGTTCTTACTTTAAGCGGAACTGGTTACGACTATCTATGTCTTGGAACAAAAGAAGAAGCTGCCGCAGCCGATTCCTCCACCTGGATTCCATATGGGACAGACGCAAATGGCAAATATACATATGAGATTCCTGTTGAAGCCCTGGACAATGGAATTGCAGTTGCTGCTTTTTCCCACAAAAACCAGATCTGGTATGACAGGATCCTGACTTTCCAGTCCAGCACTTTAAATAAGATAGGTGACGTACAGGATGATCCGCAGCCAGATACTGCTCCTGACACAACAATCACAGCAACTCCTGCACCCACTGCAAAACCAAATAAAAAACCGACAGCAACTCCTACACCAACAGCAACTCCAAAGCCAGACAAGAAACCGGAAGAGGAATCCAAATACGAATCTGACTTAAGCGGCGGAACAGCATCTGTAAACAGTTCTACTACATTAGCAGATGGAACCTATACTCCTGACAGTTTCTCCTGGTCTGGTGGTTCTGGAAAGGTCAGCATTTCCTGTAACAAAGTTACGGTAACAAATGGTCAGGCATATGCGACTATTGTATTCAGCAGTGAATATTACGGTTATGTAAAAGCCAATGGAAATAAATACTACGGTGCATGCGGCGGCGGAACTTCTACTTTCACAATTCCGGTAGCACTGAACCAGAATAATACGATCATTGGTATGACAACCAGAATGTCCCAGGCTCATGAAATCACTTACACCATTTATATCGCTTTAAAGGGTGCAAACGATCCGAAGAAAACAGACAAGGATAACCCGGCAGATGACAACAGCATGCTTTCCACAGGAAACAAGAAGCTGGATGATTCTGCACCAGAGATCACAGGTCTTGAGTATAAAGACGAAACTACTCTTGAGCATGCAAAATACTTTAAGCTTTATCACTACGCAAAGGGTATTACCCTTCTTGAAGTAGATATGACAACAGATACTGCAAGAAAACCGGAAACTGTTGATTCCGGAAAAGAAAATGCAAAAACAGAAGCTGCTGATTCCCAGGAACTTACAGGTACAGAAAAGCTCTACATGGGCAATGTTGTAAAATACCTGATCGTACCTGAGGGTGCTGTTATCCCTGCAGGACTTGATAAAGATGTAATCGTAATCAACCAGCCGGTAGAATCTGCTTATGTGGCTTCCACAGATGCTCTTAACATTTTGGATAAGCTTGATCTTACAGACAAAGTTACTGCTCTTGGAATGGAAAAAGAGGACTGTACGGTAGACAGCCTTACAGCTGCTCTGGAAGATGGTTCCGTAACTTTTGCAGGAAAAGATGAAGATACAGATTACAAAGCTCTTGTAAAGAGTCAGTGCGGTATTTCTATCCTTTCTTCTGATATTCTCCCGACAGAGGAAGCAGACACAGAAGCAAAAGAAAACCTTCTGAAAGATTCCGCAGAGAAATATTCCACTCTGAAAATCCCGTTTATCGTGGACCGTTCTGCAGATGAAAAGGATGACAATGCAAAAGCTGAGTGGGAAAAAGCTTACGAAGCAATTTTTGTAACTGATGAGGAAGAATAAATTACTATTCTTCACCATATGCACAGTAGCAAGAATAATCAGCAGGAGAAAATAAAAATGTATGACAAAAAGCTGAAATATAAAATTTTAAGTATTTTTGCAGCAACAGTTATGACATTTACTGCCATTACTCCGGTATGGGCAGAAGAGGAGAACCTGGAAGCAGATGCTTCCGGGGAGACTTCTTCTGACACATCAGAAAAAAGTGCTGCACCTGAAATTGCAGGTCTGACCTATGAATCCGCCATGGATCTGTCTTTTGCAGAATGCTTTGACGTGTATTATTACAATGACGGTTACAAACTTCTGGACATCCATGATGATGCCAGATATCTGATCGTCCCAGAGGGCAAAGAGGCACCTGATGATCTGGATCCTGAAATCCAGATCCTTCAGCAGCCACTTGACACCATCTACATGGCAGCCACTTCCCCGATGGCATTGTTCGATGCAATCGGAAGTGTAGACTCCATCAAGCTGTCAGGTCTTGATGCTTCCGGTTGGTATATCCAGTCAGCAGCTGATGCTATCAATAACGGCGAAATGACCTTTGCGGGAAAATACGATGAACCGGATTACGAGCTTCTGGTAGGTGACGACTGTGATCTTGCAATAGAGTCTACCATGATCCTTCATGCACCGAAGGTACAGGAGATGATCGAAACTCTTGGAATTCCTGTTTTCACCGATCGCTCCAGCTATGAGAGCCAGCCCCTTGGACGTACAGAGTGGATCAAGCTTTATGGCGCAATGATGAACAAAGAAGAGGAGGCAAAGACCTTTTTTGACCAGCAGGCACAGGTTATTGAGAAGCTAAAGGACTTTACAAATACGGAAAAAACAGTTGCGTTTTTCTACATCAATACCAGCGGTTCTCCTGTAGTACGTAATCCTAAAGATTATATTTCCAGTATGATCGAGATTGCCGGTGGAAGAAATGTATTCGCAGATCTTCAGGATGACAGTGGAAAAACTTCCGTTGCCATTACCATGGAGGAATTCTATAATACCGCGGCAGATGCAGATTATCTGATCTACAACTCCAGTATTGATGCTTCTGTAAAAAGCATAGACGATCTTCTTGCAAAAGAAAGTCTGATGGCTGATTTTAAAGCCGTAAAAGAGGGAAATGTCTGGGTAACTGATGATTCCATGTACCAGCATACAGATACAATTGGTGAACTGATCACAGATCTGAACCTGATGCTTACCGGCGGAAGTGAAGAGGATATGACTTTTCTTCATAAGCTGAGCTGACAGCAGGTTCTGTTGTAAATGAAACAAAAATGGAGAAAAATAAAATGAGCAATCAATCCGCTGGAACCAGCTTCCACATGGAAAATTTTAAGAGACGATCTCGTTACGCTATGGTTTTCATTCTGCTGATCCTGGCCTTTGGCCTGATCACAGTTTTGAATATCAACACAGGAAATGTTCATATTTCTCTGTCTGAGATCATAGATATCCTGCTGAAAAAAGCCACAGATACAAAAGAATACAGCATCATCTGGAAAATCCGTCTTCCCAGGATCCTGATGGCTGCCATTCTTGGAGGTGCCTTATCCCTATCTGGTTTTCTTCTTCAGACCTTTTTTGAAAATCCCATTGCAGGACCTTTTGTTCTGGGAATTTCTTCCGGTGCGAAAATGGTAGTAGCTCTTACCATGATTTATTATCTTGGCAGAGCTGTAAACGTAACTTCTTACACTCTGATCATTGCAGCTTTTATTGGTTCCCTGATTTCCATTGGTTTTATTCTTCTGATTTCAAAAAGGATCAAGCACATGGCCACCCTTCTGGTTGCTGGAATCATGATTGGCTATATCTGTTCTGCAGTAACTGATTTTGTGGTAACTTTTGCAGATGATTCCGATATTGTAAATCTTCACGGATGGTCACAGGGAAGCTTCTCCGGTATGAGCTGGAGTAACGTTTACATTTCCTGTGTGGTGGTAGGAATTACCCTGATCCTGACTTTCCTGCTGTCAAAGCCCATCGGTGCTTATCAGCTGGGAGAAGCTTATGCACAAAGCATGGGCGTAAACATCAAATTCTTCCGCGTTGCTTTGATTTTGCTTTCCAGTATTTTATCAGCAACTGTAACTGCTTTTGCAGGACCGATTTCTTTCGTTGGAATTGCAGTCCCATTTCTGATGAAAAGAAGCTTCGGCACATCCAGACCACTTATAATCATTCCGGGAACATTCCTGGGCGGTGCAGTTTTCTGTATGATGTGTGACCTGATTGCCAGAATGGCTTTTGCCCCTCTGGAGCTGAATATCAGTACCGTTACCTCCATCTTTGGAGCACCTGTTGTTATTTTCATGATGTTGCGAAAGAAGAGAGGAAACTGAAATGGATAATTACTATTTTCATATGGATAACCTTTCTGTCGGTTATGATAAAAAGGCCTTAATTCATGATATCTGTATTGGAATAAAAAAAGGGGAGATTGTAACTCTCATTGGTCCAAATGGTTCTGGTAAATCTACGATTCTGAAAAGTATCACAAGACAGCTGCAGATCATTGGTGGAAAAGTTTACTTTGATGATCGCAATCTGAATTCTTTTTCCTATAAAGAGCTTTCCACACGCATGGCAGTAGTTCTTACGGAACGAATGCGTCCGGAGCTTATGACCTGTCATGATATTGTGGCAACCGGACGCTACCCTTATACAGGCAGACTCGGTATTCTTTCCAGAGAGGATGAGGAAAAGGTAGAGGAAGCCATGAGAGCGGTGCACGCGGAATCGCTTGGCAGTCGTGACTTTAACAACATCAGCGACGGCCAGCGTCAGAGAGTGCTTCTTGCCCGTGCGATCTGCCAGGAACCGGATATTATTATTCTGGATGAGCCAACCTCTTTCCTTGATATCAAACATAAGCTGGATCTTTTATCCATTCTTCGGGATATGGCAAAAAAGAAGCAGATCACAGTTATCATGTCTCTTCACGAAATCGATCTGGCACAGAAAATTGCAGATAAGATCATCTGCGTAAAGGGAGATACTATTTCTCATTTTGGAAAGCCGGAAGATATTTTTGAAGAGAACATGATCAAGGAGCTGTATGAGATCAACAATGGATTTTTTGATCCCCTGTTTGGAAGTATTGAGCTTCCGAAACCAGACGGAGAAGCGAAAACTTTCGTAATCTGTGGAAACGGCACTGGTATTCCCATATTCCGTCAGCTACAGAAAGAGCACACACCTTTTATTGCAGGTATTCTTTACACCAATGACGTGGATTACCGCCTGGCAAGACTATTGGCTTCAAAGGTGATCACGGAAGAACCCTTCATGGAAATCAGTGAAGAAGCCTTCCAGAAGGCGCAAAAAGCCATGGAAAGCTGTGAGAGGATAATCAGCACGGCTGTTCCGGTTGGAAGCTGCAATAAGCGGTTAGGAGAGCTTATAGATGCAGCGAAGAAGAGCGGGAAAACAGAGTTTGTATAATTCTGCCTTGCGGGATTCTTTGATTCCGTTTCTTTACAGGACTCATTTTTTACGTTATACTGAGTTCACCGAAAGAAGGAGAGGACTCGTTTTATGAAAAAAAATATATTTACAAAAGACAACCTGATGTTCTTTATCATTCTGAATCTGGGATTGATTTTTACAGCGGTTGGAATTGCCATTTTTAAAACACCCAACCATTTCGCATTTGGTGGTACATCTGGTCTGTCTATTATCCTTTCTACCTTATTTCCGAAGTGGAATGTAGGTGCATTTATGTGGATCGTCAATGCAGCACTTGTTGTACTTGGATTTTTCTTCCTTGGAATCCGCTCCATGGGCTGGACTGTCTATTCCTCTTTTGCCCTGTCTTTCTATGTAAGTGCCTGTGAAGCTATTTATCCCCTTAGTTCGCCACTTACACATGACGTGTTCCTGGAGCTTTGTTTTGCAGTGATCCTTCCTGCAGTGGGAGCTGCTATGGTATTTAATGTCGGTGCCTCCACTGGTGGTACTGATATTGTGGCAATGATTTTGCACAAATATACCAGCCTTGAGATCGGACGTGCCCTTTTGGTCAGTGACCTGGGAATTGTGCTGATCGCTGCTTACCTTTACGGTGCCCAGACCGGACTTTACTGTATTCTTGGAATGATCCTGAAATGCACTGTAGTAGACAGTGCTATTGAGAGTCTGAATCTGAGAAAGGTATGTACGATCATTAGCAAATATCCGGAGCAGGTAGAAGAGTTCATCATCAATGACCTGCATCGTTCTGCCACAGAGCAGAAGGCCTTTGGCATCTATACCAAGAAGGAGCAGAAGGTAATGATGACTGTGCTTACCCGAAGCGAGACCAACCGTCTTCGTATTCATTTAAGACAGATTGATCCTCATGCATTTATTACCATCGTAAACAGCAGCGAAATCATTGGAAAAGGCTTCCGTTCTATCTGATGCCTGCCAGCTAATGCAGAAGACTGATTTTTCCATAACAGAACAGTCTGATGAAGCTTGATTTTAAAACCAGAAAGGAATACAGGCCATGATTTCCAAAACCATGCGAGCAATTCTCCACACCCTTTCCTACGGCAATATCGAAGTGGAATCCTCCCGCAGACTGGTGGACATTAAGAAGCTGGATGCCATGAATATTTTTCTGAAAAAAATGGATATCCAGATTTTCAACGGGGACTACGAAATCCCTCTGCGGATTTATTTTCCTACTGAAGAAGCCATGACAAACGGGGTGGAAAAAGGCCATACTTTTCCAGTTCTTCTATTTTTTCATGGCGGAGGATGGGTGACAGAAAGTGTGGATACCTATAACCGTGTATGTGCCAGAATGTCTCAGTCTACCGGTCATATTGTAGTATCCGTGGAATACAGGCTTGCTCCTGAATACCGTTTTCCAACGGCTCTGATGGACTGTTATGCAGCGGCGAAAGCACTTTATACCAATAATCTGATCCTGAATACAGATTCCCGAAGAATCACTATTATGGGTGACAGTGCCGGAGGAAATCTTGCAGCCGCAGTTGCTCTTATGGCAAGAGACAAGGGCGACTTTCAGGTATTCCGGCAGATTCTTATTTATCCAGCCTTATATAATACCTATACAGCCGCTTCTCCCTATTCCTCTGTGCAAAAGAACGGCACCGACTACCTGCTTACTGCAGTGAAAATGCAGGATTATCTGAATCTGTATGAGAGCTGTCCGGAGGATCGGGTCAACCCTTATTTTGCACCTCTTCTGGCAAGAGATTTTTCTAATATGCCAGAAACCCTGATTCTCACAGCAGAGTTTGATCCTCTTCGTGATGAAGGCGAAGATTATGGAAAAAAACTGGCAGAGGCTGGTAATTATGTAGAAGTACACCGGATCAAAGATGCACTTCACGGCTTTTTTGCTCTTGGAATCCGCTTTTTCCATGTGCAGGAAAGTTTTTCTTATATGAACGAATTCTTAAAAAGGGAAGTGTGAAAATTGAAAGAAGGATATTCGAACTGGAGAAAACTGGATAACGCGGCCCTTGCTTTTCCTCTGGTAACTGGCAAAAATGATACCAGAGTATTTCGTTTTTACTGTGAACTAAAGGAAAATGTAAAACCGGAGCTTCTCCAGGCCGCTCTTGAAAAAACCATGGAAAAATATCCTCTGTTTCAGATGGTTCTCCGAAAAGGATTATTCTGGTTCTACCTGGAACACAGGGATATTCGTCCAATTGTAAAGGAAGAGAAGAAGCCTCCATGCAGCAGGCTGTATATTCCGGACAAAAAGAATCTTCTTTTCCAGGTCAGCTATTATGAAAAAAGAATCAATTTTGAAGTTTTCCATGCACTGACAGATGGTACCGGGGCAATGCATTTTCTCCAGGAACTGGTAAGCAATTATCTGAAAAAGGCTCACCCGAAACAGGATCTGCCTTCTCTTCCAGTCACGGATATGAGCACCCCCGGTGATCAGGAGGAGGATAGCTTTTCCCAGTATTATTCCTCGGATATTCCCGGAAATTCTGAGAAAAAACCTCGCGCTGTCAGACTTCCGGGAGAACGGCTGCTTCATGAGGATATGCATATTACAGAGATTGTACTTCCGGTAAAAGAGCTTCATGCAAAAGCAAAAGAATACGGTGTCTCCATAACCATTCTGATCACAGCCATGTTTCTTTGTTCCATCCATGAGGAAATTCCCAAGAGCAGGCAAAATCGCCCCATTGCCCTTATGGTTCCTGTAAATCTGCGGAATTATTTTCCCTCACAGTCTATGGCAAATTTTTTTGGCTGGATAGAAGTGGGACATGATTTTTCCCAAACTTCTGATTTTACAGAAATTCTGGCTCACGTGAAAGAGCAGTTTGCCGCAGAACTGGTAGAAGAGAAAATTGCCAGACATATGAATAGCTATGTCCGTCTGGAGAAAAATCCGGTCATCCGTGCAGTTCCCCTGGAAATAAAGAAATATTTCCTTATGCTGGGAGCAAACCTAAGCTCTAGAAGCATTACGGCTGTTTATTCCAATATTGGAATTCTTCGTTTTCCAAAGGAGTATAACCAGTACATTG
Source organism: Ruminococcus sp. RTP21484sp1_RTP21277st1_D2_RTP21277_210401 (assembly GCF_040924225.1). Classification (NCBI taxonomy): domain Bacteria; kingdom Bacillati; phylum Bacillota; class Clostridia; order Eubacteriales; family Oscillospiraceae; genus Ruminococcus; species Ruminococcus sp. RTP21484sp1_RTP21277st1_D2_RTP21277_210401. Next base: position 42,117 of record NZ_JBCOMJ010000033.1, read on the forward strand.
ACCGTTTCGGAATTTTCGCAAGTACCAACTCCATGCAGCTTTGTTCCTGTTCTTACGAAAACGAAATGGTTCTTGGATTTACCTCCAAGCTTCCCAAGGATAATATTCAGCGAAATTTTCTGAACATGCTGAAAAAAGAAGAAATTCCTTATACAGAAAAAACCAATAATTTCCCCGGCTGTTCCCTGAAAGAGAAAAAGGAGGCGCAGAGAATCGTGCAGGTTTTCAATTTTGTCTGCATTGCAGCTGCAATTCTCTGCGGCATGATCAATTACCTTACACGGGAAAAACTGGACTGGTTCTGGTTCGCCGCAGCTGGCTGTCTTTGCGGATGGCTGATCGTAGCGGTTGCTTATGCCAAACGGAGGAATATCTTAAAAAACGAGATCATACAGTTGATCCTGGTAACTGTTCTCGCTGTTCTGTGGGACAAATATACCGGATGGCATGGCTGGTCTCTGGATTTTGTCCTTCCATTTGGCGCTCTTGCAGTACTTGGCTCTATACCCGTGATCGTAAAAGTACAAAAGCTGGAAAAAGAAGAGTATCTGTTTTATCTTGTTCAGGCTGCTTTTGCTGGTCTCGTACCGCTGATCCTTATGTTTCTTCACCAGATCCGTTTCCCATACCCATCTGTGGTATGCACAGGAATCAGTCTGCTGGTATTTGCAGGAATGTTTATTTTTAACAGCAATGATACTATCCGGGAGTTTCATAAAAAACTTAGAATGTAATAAAATGGACACAGATTGCAAGGACTTCTTTGCTGAAATTTCGCTAAAGCAGTCCTTGTGATCTGTGTCCGTCTGTTATGTCTGATACCCTAAAGCGTATTTGATAAATCATTCCCGTAATCTGCACGCCCCACTTTGCGGGAGTTTTTGCAGAAAGCCCTTTTCAAATACGCTCTGGAAGTTAATATAATTAAATTTCTACAAGAATTCCCTTCTCTTTATCATACTTACAATATTTGCCATTTCCGGAAATAAATGGCTGATAAGTATTCGTACGTGTATCTTTCACATATACAATTCCTGTGGCGATCATTTCTACCAATGAGAAACGTTTACTCAGGCTTGAGATCCAGGAGTAGGTTTTATTACTGTCAGAATCAGCAGCAACCAGACTGTATCCCTCTTCACACGGTTTCAGAGAGAAGTAAATTTTCTCCGGCTTAGAAGTCTCTTTAAATACCTGGCTTGCTATATAAGTAGAAAAATTCTTCTCCACAAACTGCTGGAAAGAGTATAAGGTATAAACCTCTCCGCTGACTTCGTCTGTAATCCGGTCTCCGCGCTGCAGACGCGCCTTGATCAGAGACAAAGTCTCAATGGTCCAGTTGATAAAGGAAATGCTGCTGTAGGTCATGCTCTCAAGAAGCTGGTCGATCAGTTTCTTTGTGAGAACATTTGATTTCGTTGCTTCGTTAAACAATTCTTCATTCATAATCCGCACCCTCCATAACATATATATGTTAATTGATAATCTTAATTATAAGATCTTATTTTGTTAAAATCAATAATTTCTCCCTCGTTTTTGTATTATTTGTTATTGCTGTTATTTTATATATATTGTTTGCCTTTAACACAAAACCATGTTATCATCATAAGAGTTGGAGTTTATAAAAAGCAAAAACAAATTTTACGAATTTGGAAGGAAAAATTTATGGAAAAACATCATCATGAACGAAGTACTTTTTCCGGTAAACTGGGATTTGTACTGTCTGCTGCCGGAGCTTCCGTCGGACTGGGAAATATATGGCGATTTCCTTACCTTGCGGCAAAGTACGGCGGTGGAATATTTTTACTGATTTACATTATTCTGGCACTTACTTTTGGCTACTCTATGATTGTCGCCGAAACCGCCCTTGGCCGAACGACAAGAAAAAGCCCGGTAGGCGCTTTTGGAAAATTTGGCAAGTCTAAATGGCTGTCCTTTGGTGGCTGGATCAATGCCATCATTCCAGTCCTGATCGTGCCATACTATTCCGTTATCGGCGGATGGGTTATCAAATATCTGATCGAATATATAAAAGGTAACAGCCAGAAGCTGGCAGAAGACGGATATTTTTCTGAGTTTATTTCGAATGGTACCTCCACAGAGGTCTGTTTCCTTATTTTTGCATTTTTAACAGTTGCGATCATATATGCAGGAGTCCGAAACGGAGTAGAGCGCGTTTCCAAATTTATGATGCCGGTTCTGGTATTTTTATCTGTGCTTATTACTGTTTACTCTGTTACAAGACCAGGTGCCCTTGCAGGAGTGAAATATTTCCTGGTACCAAATATTGAGAATTTCTCCTGGATGACAGTGGTAGCCGCCATGGGTCAGATGTTTTATTCCCTGTCTATTGCCATGGGAATTCTGGTAACCTTTGGCTCTTATATGAAAAAGGACGTATCTATCGAAGGTTCCACCAAGAATGTAGAAGTGTTTGACACTGCAATTGCCATTATGGCAGGTCTGATGATCATTCCGGCTGTGTTTGCATTCTCCGGTGGAGATCCGGATACTTTACAGGCAGGACCGGCGCTTATGTTCATCACCATTCCCAAGGTATTTGCCAGTATGGGATTGGGAACTCCCATTGGGATTCTGTTCTTTGTACTGGTGCTGTGCGCAGCTCTTACCAGTTCTATTGCCCTGACGGAGAGCGCTGTATCTACCTTCCAGGACGAACTGAGATGGCACAGAAAGAAAGCAACCGTTATTGTTGGTGTGATCATGATTCTTCTTGGAACTCTTTCTTCCCTTGGATATGGACCGCTTGGCTTTGTAAAAATCATTGGAATGCAGTTTCTGGATTTCTTTGATTTCCTCACCAATTCTGTAATGATGCCAATTGCCGCACTTGCAACCTGCCTTTTAATTTCCAGAAAAGTGGGCGTGGAAAAGATTGAGGAGGAAGTAGTAGCTGAAGGCGGAACTTTCCGCAGGAAAAAGATTTTTAACTTCATGATCAAATATCTTTGCCCGATATTTGCAGCAATTATCCTACTTAGCTCTGTAGCAAATGCATTTGGACTGATTTCCATGTAAATAATTTGTAACTGTTCTGTACTTCTCAGTTACCACTTCGCGAAATAATACCTGCTGAATAAATACTATAATTTTTTAATCGCCCCACCCATCTCAGGTGGGGCGATTGTATAAGGACTGACTCCATATCTACAAAGCTTTAAAGTCTGCCACATTTCCATCAATAACGCACACAACTTTTCCCTATATCTGCTTTTTACAATATGGTTACATTTATCACTACCAAAACATGTATAATAGAACCAGTACATCAAATAAGGATTATTTTTCAGAGTATACAAGAAAGGACCCGAAATGAAAGCCAGAATACTTGTAATAGAAGATGAACCAGCAATCAATAACTTACTTTGCATGAACCTGGAAGTCACCGGCTACCAGACCGTAAGCTACCTGGACGGCAATGACGCCAGCGAAGGAATTGCCTGGGATCATGAGTTCCAGTGCGCCCTTGTAGATATTATGCTCCCTGGAAAAGATGGATATACCCTTTTACCAGAACTGAATCACTACGGCATTCCCGTCATTTTTCTCACCGCCAGAGCCGACATCGCAAGCAAAGTAAAAGGCCTTAAAGAAGGTGCCGAAGACTATATTGTAAAGCCCTTCGAGATGCTGGAAGTGATGGTCCGCCTGGAGAAAGTACTGGAACGTCATGGAAATTTACAGGAGCAGATACAGATTAACAATATTACCATAGACACCATAAGCCATACCGTTACCAGAAATGGAGAGGAAATTTACCTGAAACCAATGGAATACAACTGCCTTATGATGTTCGTCCGCAATCCCAATAAAGCTCTTACAAGAGAGCAGCTTCTGGCCGGTCTCTGGGGCGTAGAATTCGAAGGAGAAACAAGAACAGTAGATGCACATGTGGGACGTATCCGCAAAAAGCTGGGCTGGCAGGACAGGATCAAAACCATTCCCCGCATTGGATACCGACTGGAGGTGGAATTTTGAAGCTTTTTACAAAAATCTTTTTACAGGTGGCCTGCGTGATCCTGATTTTATCCTCCGCTGTTTTTTTCTATACTTCATATCGCTGGAAGAATCAGAGTATTCAGTATATCAATAACTATGAATATACCAAATTTCAGAATAATCTTTTACAATTTGAGGAGAAATTAAGACTTACAAGCAGTCAGTCCGCTAATTCCGATGAGAAAGTCCGAAACCGAATTCTTATCTACGCTTTCCGACAGATTTTCCATGACAGTGCTGTTCTATATCAAAATGATGAAGAACTTTACAACGGTACCGCCTATGACTTCGATGTTCAGGGAATCCAGGAACAACTGGGAGAAGTGGAATTACACGGAAAATGGTATGACGCGGATACTTATATCTGTGATCCCCTTATCAGCAAAGCCGACGGTAAAACACTGTTGCTTTTTTTTTATTCCTCCACAGAGTCAACTACAAATCTGAATTATCAGATTGTCACTTATAAAGACGTTTCTGATGTTCTGGAGAGTAACAGGATCCTTTTTTATCAGGCGGGTATGTTGACGCTGGTTCTTCTTCTGTTAACCGGAACAATTCTTTTTTTCAGCCTGCGGAAAATTATGGCACCCCTTACAAAATTAAGGGAAGCTGCGGTTTCTGTATCTGAAGGCAACTATGATATACAAGTTCCTGCGGAAGGAGATACGGAACTGGCGCAGGTTGGCAAAAGCTTTAATCAGATGTCCTCCAAGGTTAAAGAACAGATTGAATGCCTTTCCACTGTAAACCATACACAACGACAGTTAATGGGAAGTCTTGCCCATGAGCTGAAAACACCTATGACCTCTATCCTGGGATATGCAGATACCCTTCTCACAGTGCGCCTGCAAAGACAGCAGCAGGAGAGAGCTCTCTCCTATATTTCCAGTGAATGCCGCAGGCTGTCCCGACTTTCGGTAAAAATGCTGGAACTTACCGGATTATATGAAACTGGGGAGGCACGTTTTGCCCCAACAGAAAATTCAGTGAAATCTTTTCTGGAGGATTCCAGACAGCTTAACCTCTGCCGTCTGAAAGAGAAGAATATCTGTCTGGAACTTCAGTGTGAACCTGCTGATCTGAAGAAAAACTTTGACAAAGATCTTATGTTAAGTCTGGTAAACAATTTTATTGACAACGCAGTAAAAGCCTCCGCGGACAATTCCAGACTCATACTGGAAGCGACGGCTGAGAAACTGATGGTCCAGGATTTTGGCAAAGGAATCCCAGCTGAAGATCTTGATAAAGTGACAGAGGCATTTTATATGGTTGACAAATCCCGTTCCCGGGCGAATGGAAGTGTGGGTCTGGGACTTGCACTTTGTAAAAAAATCGCGGATATACATGGATTTCAAATGAAAATTGAAAGTGAAATAGGAAAGGGAACCTGTGTATTCATTGAATGGTAAAGAAATTCTTGCCAGATTACAATTCAGTTACAATTTACGGAAGATTTGGTGTAATTCCAAGTACTATAATCTATATCAGAACATGACCGGTGATTACTATGAGCAATATCAAACACCCGTTCCCCTAAATCTCCGGTTATGTTCAAACATCGAAAGGGAGACTTCAAACAAATGAGAAAGAATATAGAAAGAATGATTGGACTTACTCTCTGCATGGGAATGTTAGCGGGATGTGCACAGACACCAGAATCTTCCCTTGTAAGGCAGAAGGGAAATAAAGCACTGGATTCTTACAAAGAAGCGGATGACAAGGATGTCAATATGGCAGGAAATGCCTCCTCCGCTGATCAGACAACTGCTTCTGAAAGTACTGGTACAAGTGATACTGCTGCCTCCACTGACGTTCACCCGGATAATGCCTCAGCTGCCAGAACCACTATCCGCGACCTGATCAATGCGCCTGAGACTTACAAAAGTCAAGTAACAGACGACACATCCAAGCTTGTGGTAAATACGGATGCGGCAGTAGAAATACCAGATGTGGAAAAGATATCTGCAATTTCTGTTACACCAGCTGCAGTCACACAGGATCTTCTTGATGGTATCACAGATGCCTTTTTCTCAAATGCGAAGATTTACACTGCAGACAGCTATTATGTACAGACAAAGGATGAGATCAAGAAAAAAATCGATGAATTAAAAGAAGATGTTGCCAACGGTAATCTGGATCCCAATAATTGGGGAACCGATGATAATGGCAATCTCGTATATGATATTTACGATGACATTGATTATTGGGAAAGCCAGTATGAATCTGCACCTGAAACGAGAAATCTGGTAGAAGGAAGACCTGCCGTGGGAGTGCAGACATACAGCAGTACTGGTGAAGTTATGGAGGACAATGCTTTTACCGGTATCGCCCAGTTAGATGACGGCTCCCAATATTCTTATCGTACCTCTTCCTGGGGAGCCTATTCTTTGGAAGTAAGAATCCAGAAGATAGCCCAAAAAGACGGTAAAGAAATCCCTTCTGACGCTGTCTGGTCCGATTATTCCAGCAGCAGTCCATATGAAAAACCTACCGAAAAATCTATTGGAATTTCGTTGGATGACGCGAAGAAATTAGCCTAGGAAAAAGCAGATGCCATGGGCCTTGACGATTTAAACCAATGCGGATGGGATTATGCGATTCAGACGTCCATTGGAACAGATGATAACTCCAGTTATCTCGGAAGTGGTTATGTTATCTACTACAGCCGTACCATAAATGGAACTCCGCTTACCTATACCATGGATGCAGGTGGAGCGCTTGAAGACATGGACAGTACTATGGAAACCTGGGCTTACGAAAACCTTTATTTTTATGTAAATGCAGACGGAATCGACAGCATGACTTATTGCAATCCATACACCATCGGAGAAACTAAGACTGAGAATTTAAGCCTGCTTCCATTCAGCGAGATCATGAATATCTACGAAAAAATGATGATCGTCACCAACGCGGACAACCTTACCTATGAAAATTCCAGGGTATTCAATATTGACCGTATCGTTCTTGGCTATGCCAGAATTTATGAGCCATCCACAGATGCCCATACCGGTCTTCTGGTTCCTGTCTGGGATTTCTTCGGATCCCGCAAGATTGACTCCGAATATGATGGCGAAACCTACTCAGATACGACAGATTGGCCTACCTGGAGCTTTCTTACCATCAATGCAGTAGACGGAAGTATTATAGACCGTAGTCTGGGATACTGATATGAAGCAGACACTTGGAATTGTACGCTACAATTTCTTCGGCTTTTTCCGTAATCCCAAAGTGATTTTTACCCTCTTTCTGGAATTTGTGCTCAGTTTTCTGCTTACAGGAAGAATCATGGTTGTTATGGATAACTACAATACGCCTGTACAGGCAATTGAACCTTTCCTGTGGACCTTCGGGGATGGAACAGCAGTGCTTCTAAGTTCCATGCTTTTGCTTTTGCTGTTCTCCGACCTGCCGAAAATGACACCAGTCACTCCTTATCAGCTGATCCGTAACACCAAGAAGAAATGGCTCTTAGGCCAGTTTGTCTATATTACATTCGTAACGATTTTATATACATGTTTTATGCTTTTGTTTACTTCTGTGCTGTGCATGAAGGACAGCTATCCAGGCAATCTGTGGAGCGACACAGCAGCAATGCTTGGATACTCTGATCTTGGAAAGAATCTGCAGGTGCCATCTACAGTACGTGTTATGGAAAGCATTTCACCTTACGGCTGTATGCTACAGATATTCCTTTTGCTTTTTTGCTATTCCCTGACTTTAAGCTTTGTAATTCTGGTGGGGAATCTCTACAAAGGAAAAACAAAAGGCATGATAGCTGGTCTGTTTTACAGTATCTATGGATTTCTTCTGGATCCCAATGTACTGGCAGCTGTTTTACATAAAGAAAAGTATGAGATGTATCAGATAAACGTACTGATCTGCTGGATCAGTCCCTTAAACCAGGCCGTCTATGGGAAACATAATCTGGGCTATGATCCATTACTCCCAAAGCTCTGGCAATCCTGTGTATTTTTTCTTATTCTGGTAGTAATACTGGTTATTCTGGCGCTTCGCAGAATGAAGAAATATCCGTTTGAATTTCTGGGGGAAAAATCATGAGTGGTGAGATGAAACGTATGCTTACATCCAAAAATTTTCTGGCAGCCTGGCTGATTGCTTGTGCAGCTCTTCTCTTTGGACAAACCTACCCCAGTCTGAAGAAACCTTTGACTTGTGGTGCTTTTATAGACCTTCTGGATAGCGCTATAAAAGGTCAGATTGTATCTTTTATTTTACCCATAGCAGCAGTGCTTACCTGGAGTGATTCTTTCCTGCAGGAGTATAGAAGCGGATTTTTAAAAACTGCTCTCCCCAGAACCAGCCGTAGTCAATATGTGGAAGGAAAGGTTTTTTCTATTCTGATGTCTGGTTTTCTGGTCTGGTTACTGGCAGTCATAACAGTGCTTTTGGTTAATTTTGTTATATTTTATCCTATGGAAGTAAAAGGAAATATTCCAAAAGATCTGCTGACAAAGCTTCTAATGAAAGCTCTCCGCATGAGCATCCTTGGAGGTATCATAAGTACCCTTGGAGGTATCTGCGGAACTCTGTGTCAATCTGCTTATATGGCTTACGGAATTCCTTTTATAAGTTATTACTTCGGAATTATTTTACACCAACGATATTTTAAAGAACAACTCTGGTTTTACCCGCCAGAATGGATTACTCCTTCTGGAAACTGGGGACCATACCAGACTGGTTTATGGTTATTTTTGTTATTATTTCTACTTGTACTGATCCCGGTTCTGGGAAGTGTACTATATGATAAAATTGAAGAAATTTGAGATGTCAGACCGCTTTTCTGAAAATAAAAATATAGTCCTGCCTTTGAGAAATTGAAAGGATCTAAAATTAAAAGGATTTAAATTGGAAAGAAAACGATTATATGAACAGTGTAAATCACAATAAATTATTAAAGTCAATTCCATGTGTACAAATAAGTCATGTTACTAAACGTTTCGGTGAAGACCTTGTTCTAAAAGAAGTAAATCTTGATCTGAATTACGGACAGGTATATGGCATTGTTGGAAATAATGGTTCCGGAAAAACAGTTCTTATGAAATGTATCTGTGGTTTTCTGCCGGCTACAACCGGAACCATCCATGTATCAGGAAAACAGATTGGAAAAGACACCGATTTTCCGGAAAGCCTTGGCGTTATCATCGAGACGCCAGGTTTTCTTACACAATATACAGGAATGAAGAATCTGGAAATTCTGGCAAATATGCAGAGACTGAGCTCCAAGGCAGATATCCGCCTTATTCTTCGAAAAGTCGGCCTGGATCCCGATATGAAAAAACCGGTTGGAAAGTATTCGCTTGGAATGCGCCAGCGTCTTGGAATCGCTCAGGCCATTATGGAGGATCCCCGTCTTCTCATTTTGGATGAACCCTTCAACGGACTGGATAAACATGGCGTAGCAGAGATCCGAGAGCTTCTTCTGGAACTGAAAGCTGCCGGTAAGACCATCCTTCTCGCCAGTCATAACGAAGAAGATATCCGTATTCTCTGTGACCATGTATATGAAATGGACGGAGGAATCCTGAAGGAAAGGACAGGCTGAACATGAAAGAAAAACGATTACAAAAAAATTCTGTATTTTCCATTAAAACAGACTGCATCTTATTGATTACTGCATTAATTGCCAGTATCCTGTTTCTTATATCCCCATTTGCAGTTTCTGCACAGGAGGCTGATGTTGAAAATACAGAAACAGTTTTTGAAGATGAAGCGGAAACTGTATCAGATATGAACCAGGATCCAGATTTTGATTCTGAGCCGGATTCTACCCTGGATTCCAATCCAGACCCGGATCTGGGCGGATTCATATCCGGTGACGATTCTTCCCCCCAAAATAATCCCATTCATGTTATTATTGAAAATAGATCTGGCAATACAGACAGCAGTAATGCAGAGCCTGCCGGTGATGATGCTATGGGTGTCGGAGATACTTCTTATGGAGAGATCTATGCCGGCAGTACAGACGGAGGTAGTTTCTCCGGAGAAAAGGTTCTTCACAAGCCTCAGCTGCTATTGGAAGACAGTAATCTTTCCAGCCAGACACTAAAAGCTGGCAGCACCCGGGAAATGTCCGTAACCTTTCGAAATAAGAGCCGCAGTCAGAACGTATATGGACTAAAAATTTCTCTTTCCACAGAAACAAAAGGAATTGAATTTGATAAAAATTCTTTTTATGTACAGAGGCTGACACCTGGCGAATCCATTACTTTAACGCAGAATTTATCTATCGCAGAAGATACTGAGCCAGGTCAGGTAACAATCCTGTTTTCTCTGGAATATGAAGATTCCAAAGCCTCCAGTGCCAATAGCACAGAAACTCTGACTTTTAACGTGTCACAGCCTGTACGTGCAGAATTAGAAGTGTCTGACATTCCTTCGGTATTTTATACAATGGATACTGTAGAAATTCCTGTGAAAGCATTGAATCTTGGAAGGGATAAAATCTATAATGCCAAAGTGAAATTAGAAGCAGATGGATTAGCTCCAAAAGAGACTGCATTTCTGGGAAATGTAGATGAGGGAACTGCATCTGAGGGTACAATACGAGTATATGTAAAAGGAAGCACCGGAAATAAAAGTTCTAAATCGCAGTCTGTTGCAGAAGCAGGAAGTTTATCGGACAATGTATCAGATATATCAGATGAAAATGATACTACTTCTCAGAATACATCTATTTCACCAGATCAAATTACAGGAAAACTGATTCTCACCTACGAGGATTCCACAGGTAACTCCTACCAGACAGCTGTCTATTTCTCCTCCGAAATCAAGGAATCCAAGATCCAGTCTCTAAAAGTTGAGGATTCTCAGGAAGAGACTAACAGCTGGTGGTACTCCATTTTTGCAATTCTGGCGTTTCTGCTTATCATCATCATTCTGTTTCTCATATCCAGATTACATAAAAAATCTGTCCTTCTGGAAGAAGCAAGAAAGGCGGCATCTCGTTGAGAAAGAAAAAAATAAACGGTTTCACCTGCTTTCTGATGATTCTCATTTCACTGACTCTTTTCTTTTTTCTCAGGCTTACCTATGAAATACAGAAAGAGAAGCAGCAGTATACAATCTTAATTTCCCTTGGAAATCTCAGTTACGACCAGGATTTCCTGAAAAAAGCTTCGAAAATAAATGGGCTCCAGGAAATCTGGCCAGTTGTGGAAATTCCAGTAACCATAAAAATAGAAGACTATACAAAAACTACCGTATTTTGTGGAATTGATCTGAATGCTTTTACGGAAATTTCCGGGCAAGACAATTTAGGAAACACTCCACGCTTACTCCTGGGGAGCAATTCTCTGGAAAATATGAAAGACTCCAATGGACATGCCATTTCAAAGAAACAGCAGAATAAATATCTGAAGATGGGAGAACAGCTTGCCATTACATATACGTTAGACAGTATCGATTCAAATAAAAGTTCTACTGAATACAGCAGTTCCGTTTCCAGCAGTAGTTTCACGGCTATGGACAATCCCGGGAATAATATTTCACCAGTGTCCTGTCTTCCCTGTAAAGTTGCTGCAATACTCCCCGGAGAAGATAATCAGATCTATATCCCGCTCTCCCAGGCAAGAATTCTGTGCAGCGAATCTGGCACTGCGCTGACTGTAACAAAGGTGTTGCTAAAGATAAAGGGAAAGACCAATCTTGAAAACGCTAAACAGCATTTTGAATAACAAAGATACTTCCTTTTCAGGTGTAAATAAATATCTGCTTATGTTATACTATTGTACAAGACCAATAAAAAGGAGCACTCTATAATGAACAGACAGGAACTACTTAACCAAATTGAGCATTATACCCCGTTCAATGAACAAGAAGAGACGGATAAGCAGCTTATTCTGAACTGGATCAGAAATAATACCAATGCTTTTTCCAGAGAAAACACGGTAGCACATATGACTGCTTCTGCCTGGGTGGTAAATCAGGATAAAAGCAAAATTCTCATGGTCTATCACAATATTTATAATTCCTGGTCCTGGCTGGGAGGGCATGCGGACGGGGAGACAGATTTACTTGCAGTTGCCCTTCGGGAAGTGAAAGAGGAAGCGGGGATTTCCCATGTCTGTCCTGTATCTGAGGAGATTTTTTCTTTGGAATCCCTTACAGTAGATGGACATGTGAAAAAGGGCAAATATGTGTCCAGCCATTTACATCTGAATGTAACATATCTGCTGGAAGCAGATTCTGAGGAAGCTGTCTCCATAAAAGCCGACGAGAACAGCGGTGTCGCCTGGTTTTCCCCTGAAGAAGCGCTGAAGAAATCTACAGAACCATGGTTTGTAGAACATGTGTACTCCAAGCTGATTGAGAAAATGTAATGAAAGAAGCCAACAATTATAATACTTATATGATACAAAGAGAGAGAAGAGAACATGAGTGAGAAAATTGTAGTTTGCCTTGAAAAAGGTGGCGCAAGAGATATGGCTGAAGCTTTTTCCAGGCGCACAAATACCCCAATCTCTGAAAAGCCGGGAGAGCACCTGACGGTGCTTTTTAATTCCAAAGGTGTTTCTTTAACCGGATATGGTCTGGCTTATCAGGGGGATTTCGAAAATATGCTTCACCGGGTGACCAACGGAAGATTACAGCATGAAATGCTGGTACGGGCTTCCAAATCAGAAAAGCCAGGGCGCAAGGCAATAGATGCCACAGCAGGTATGGGAGAGGATGGATTTCTTCTGGCAGCCCAGGGGTATGAGGTAACTCTGTATGAGCAGAATCCAGTGATTGCTGTTCTTTTAAAGGATGCCCTGCGCCGGGCAAAGAAGCATCCCGTATTGAAAGAGATCGCTGCCCGCATGAAACTGACAGAAGGCAACAGCGTGGAATTAATGCCCGCACTCCTGGATCCTGTAGACGTCATATACCTGGATCCCATGTTCCCCGCAAGACAAAAGTCCAGCCTGATCAACAAAAAACTGCAGCTCATCCAGAAGCTGGAGCCCCCATGCTCCCAAGAGACCGACCTTTTCGACGCCGCTATCAGCGCAGACCCGGATAAGATCATTGTAAAACGACCGCTGAAAAGTGATTTTCTGGCAGGAAGGAAGCCTTCTTATACGTTAAGCGGAAAAGCGATTCGATATGATTGTTATACGTTGTAGAGGAAATAAATTGGCAGAGCAGGCAGATGAATAAATGATATATGCATAGCAGCATTTTTATAATCCTTTTCGATTACTGTCAGAAGTGCTAGTGCAAATCAGAAGCAACTATGTATAATAAGAATAAAAAGGACAGTATTGCTTATAAGGAAGGAGAAAATGCTTATGAGAAATGGTAAAAAATCATTAAAAAAAGCCAGCGTACTGCTTACTACATTCTTACTTGTAGTAATGTGTCTGGCAGTGGATACCACATCTGTAAGTGCCGCGAAGATCAAACTGAACAAAACAAAGCTTACCTTGACCCAGGGCAAGAAATACCGTTTAAAGGTAAAAGGCACAAAAAAGAAAGTGAAATGGTCCTCCACAAAGAAATCAGTGGCAACTGTCAATAAAAAGGGTGTCGTTACAGCAAAGAAAAAAGGAACTGCATATATTAAAGCTAAGGTTGGCAAAAAAACATACAAGTGTAAGGTTACTGTTAAGAGTAAAAAAGCACCTGCAAAGCCAGCACCTACAACACCTTCTGCTCCGGTAAATCCGCCGGCAGAGCCTACAGCAACACCTACCACAGCTCCAGCAAAAACACCAGTACTAAGTGCAACATCTTTAAGCATGCGTAAAGGTGAATATTATCAGCTTAGCGTACAGGATCCTAAGCATCTGCCCGTATGGACCAGTTCAAACAAGAATATTGCAGAGGTAGACAGTCAGGGAAAGGTACATGCAATTAATGTTGGAACAACAGAAATCAAAGTAGATGCAGGGATTGTTCTTACATGCACAGTTACAGTTACCATGGAAACAAAGCCTCAGACTGAACCAGTTCTTTCGAAAGCAGTTATAAAAGGGCAGCGGTCAGTCAAGAATGAAGCTGGCGAATCTGTAGTGATTGAGATTCCTCTGAATACTTATACCTATACTTTCAGCACAATTCCAACAAACGTGGAAGAATTGAAGCAGTATAACATCAGCGGTGATGATGGGAGATATAAGGTGCTCGCTCTTTATGTCATGTCACTTCGGACCTGGAAACCGGAAAATCAGACAGATTGCGAAGAAATGATCGGATATTTATGCAATAAGCAGTTATCTGTTTATGAGAAGCAGAGATTAGCAGAGCAAATGAAAAAGAGTAAACAGTATCTCTATCTTGGAAATGCATTCTTAAATGGTGCAACTCCGGCGAATGACTACACACCTTCACAGCCTTATTCAATTACATTAACTCAGGATTCTGTAGTAGATGAAGATCAGATATACATTCCGGCAAATCCTTCCATACCATCTCCTGATCAGTATAGAGCCTTTATCTATTGCAAGGCTTCTGACAGTGGTAAATGGATCGATGTTTATAAATCATCTAAGGACGGAAACTGGTATATGTATAAATGGATGGATCTGATCACTTCAATAAAAGCCCCGGCTTCAAGTAATCCATTCTAAATATGTCTTCAGGTGATTCATTCTAATTACAAGAGGGCAGACATCAAAGACCTCGGTTTTTGGTGTCTGCCCTTAATGTATTTTATAAAAATTATATCTGTAACCACTGGGGGTGACAGTATACTAAGAGAAATCTTTTTGGACACTTTGACAGCAGCTTCCCAAACTACTGCCACGGACTCCCCAAAAACAACTTGTGACGATCATCAGCAGTTGCTTATAGAACTATTCTACTAAAAATCATTCTTTCCGTATTAGCTAGCCAGAACGGCTCTCCTGTAGGGCAATGAGTTTCATACCAGTTAAAACCGCCTTTTTCACTTCCAATCTTTCCGATTAATGATGTCTGCCCAAGTGAAAATAGATATTCTACATTTTTAGGCTCTTGATACCATAATAGCAATCTAATTCCTCCCATGCTAAAATACCCTCCATTTCCACTCCAGCCGTATTGAACATGACCATTAGCAAGCAGTCTTGCAATAATACTTGCATCACCCATTTTATATTCCTCCGTTCAGTATTTTATTGGACCTAAACTGTGCTTTAACATATTCTTTTTAAATATAATATATTTTATATTGTATATTAAGTCATTTATCCCGTTTTTATGGTATTATAAGAAAACAAAGAACAGGATAGGAGGCGTTTGAAATGAATCATAATGATATAGTCAGACAGTCATTCAAAAAACAGGCTGAAAAATTTGTAGCATATCATATGTCAAAAGTGGAATATACAGACTATCTGATTCAGAAAATCGCAGCAACAGGAGAAGAACATGCATTAGAAGTAGCTGCCGGGACCTGTATTTGTGGCAGGGCTCTGGCTCCTTATGTAAAGGATATTACCTGTCTGGATATGACGGAAGAAATGCTGGCACAGGGAATCAGACTTGCCGAAGAAAGTCATATAGAAAATATTTACTTTCAAAGTGGTAATGCCGAAAAACTTCCATACGAACCCGAAACCTTTGACCTGGTGATCACAAGGCTTTCTTTCCATCATTTTGACAATCCTGAGAAACCTTTTGAAGAGATGAAACGTGTCTTGAAAAAAGGGGGAAAGATGGTGGTCTGGGATATGGAAGCTGCCGAGGAGCCTTTACGAGAAATTGATGATAAGATTGAAAATATGCGTGATCCTTCTCATACCAGAATCCTCAGCAGGGAAGAATTTGAAGAAATGTTCAAGAAAGATTTTGCACTGCAATGCGAAGAAACTACTCTGGTGCCGGTGAATCTAAAAAGTTGGATGGAACTGACTGATACTTCGGAAGATGTGCAAGAAGAGATAACAAATTTGATGAAAGCTGAATTGGAAGGCGGTAGAAAAACCGGTTTTTCACCATATAATAAAGATTCACAAATCATGTTTGATCATAGATGGCTATTACTAATTGGTGTAAAAAAATAATGGTAATAAAAATAAGCAGGAAACTCCTTTGAAGAGTTCCTGCTTTTCTTGAAATGTCCTAATATTTAGATAGGATTCGGGGGCATATTTATAAATGTAATTACAGCTCTAAAGAATCTTCTGCATCTATTCGGGTTTTGTTACACCAGACATCTGTACAAAATAAAGAAATCTCTGTGCAGATAAAAGCGACGTTGGAAAATAATAGTCAGATGTATAAACTGAAATTGCATACGCTGTGGTCGCCTATGAAGAAAGACGTATGCATAGGAATTATCGGGTATTTTGACATTATAAAATAGAAAAATACAACAAATGTAGGATATGATGGAATTGCCGTTCATGTGTATATCTGGATGGAAGGAACAGACGCTGATTGCGTCAACGGAAAATCTGTTGAAGATGATTCGTCTACTTATGATGTGACAGTAAAACTTGCCGGAGTTGCAAGCGGAAATTAAATGTTCTTTTGAAAGGTCATGGCACGAACCATGGCTTTTCTTTTACCCCAACATCCCCATATTGGCAACTATCCCCACTCACCCCACTCTTTTTCAGTACATTTACTGAATTGCTATTTTCCCGACTTCTCGGCTTGCCATATAGCTGAGAAATTTATGAAATGTTCCTGTTTTTTAAATCCTGCAAATACTACTGATGAGCGTGTAAATTTTCATTCTACAATGTAAAAACTCTTTGTTGACGGATATATTTGGATAAGGATATAATCTGTATCAGAGAATTTACAGGGAGATAAACAAGTATGAGTCAGGATATGATTAATAACCGTTTTTTGGAAGAGTCGGTATTTGCTATTGCCGATGGATACTGCGTGATCAATCTCACAAAGAATATTGTACGTGGTTCCATGTATCAGGTAGTTAATGGAAAAAAATATAATCTGAATGAACAATTAGGTTTGCCGGAAAATTCAAGCTTACAGAGTCTGGTGGATGCATAGGCATTGACCATACCTGAAGAAGGTCTTCAAGATTTTCTGCACGAGTTTGACAGAGAACGACTGTTAAAGCGTTTTGAAAATGGTGAACGGCATATATCATTCCGATATTGGACCAGGACTGCTACTTTTGAGCCCATGCTTGCAGAAGATCACATGGCCCTGTACCGGGAAGAAGAAACCGGAGATATCATTGCAGTCAATTATGTTCTTGACCGTACAGAACATTATCGCTTAGAGGAAAAAGAGAGGGCACTGGAAAAATCAAACAGAGAGTATGCGAAGCTTCTGGAAGAAGAGAAAAAGCATACGGCTATGATCGAGGAATTAACGAAGAAACTGCAAAGTCAGCTGGAGTTATTTACCGTATCCATCCCTGGCGGTGTCAAAATCAGTAATGATGACCCGGAATATTCTTTTAAATATGTTTCAGAACAATTTGCAAATATGCTCGGTTACGCAACACCGAAGGAACTGATGGACGCTTCTGGCGGTAATATTATCGGTCTTGCTCATCCAGATGACGTAAAGGTCGGACTTGCAGATGCATTAAATCAATATACGCATTCCGATCATTATGCTACTATTTACCGGATACGCTGTAAGGACGGCACATACAAATACATCGAAGATCGTGGACAGAAAGTAATAAAGGAAGACGGAACCATTGAACATTGGAATCTCATGCTGGATAAAAATGACTTCATGCACAAATCAATTGCATTGGAAAGTGAAAAGAAAGCAAATAAAAGCAAGTCTGATTTTCTCTCCAGGATGTCTCATGATATGAGAACCCCACTGAATGGCATTATCGGATTGCTGAAGATTGCTGAGAAGCATTTTGATGACAGTGAATTGGTTCTGGAAAATTTCGGAAAAATGCAGGTAGCCGCAGATTATCTATTGTCACTTATTAATGATATTCTTCAGATGAGCAAAATCGAAGATGGAAATGTACCGCTAACGCAGGAAATCATCAACTTTGATGAATTAAGTCAGGATGTTCTGACTATCATAGAACAGCGGGCAAAAGACAGAGGAATTCAAATGCAGTTCCGTTCAAAAAAAGAAGGGCTTCGATATCCTTTTATTTATGGAAGTCCGGTGCATATGAGACAGATTTTTCTTAATATTTATGGAAACTGTATTAAGTATAACCGGATTGGCGGCAAGATAATAACGGTGTTGGATTATACAGAAGTAGTGGATGGAATTACGACATATGAATGGACGATCACAGATACAGGCATTGGCATGAGTAAGGAATATCTGAAGCATATATTTGAGCCGTTTTCGCAGGAAAGGAATGATTCTGGAAGTACACAACAGGGAATTGGACTGGGAATGTCGATTGTAAAAGGCCTGATTGAAAAAATGGGCGGAACAATTAAAATAAAAAGCGAAGAAGGAATCGGATCAACTTTTATTATCAGAATTTCGTTTAAACTTGCTTCCGCACCAGATACAGTAAAGAAAACAGCAGCACAGATGGATATTAGTGGATTAAACTTATTGCTGGTGGAGGATAATGAACTGAACGCAGAAATTGCGAAAACTCTGTTGTCTGATGAAGGTGCAAATCTGACAGTTGCAGAAGATGGACTGCAGGCGGTCAGGATGTTTCAGAGAAACCGGAAGGTTATTTTGACGCAATTCTGATGGATATCATGATGCCTGTAATGGATGGGCTTACTGCGACAAAAACAATCCGGTCACTGAAACATCCTGATGCTGAGACAATTCCAATCATTGCCATGACAGCAAATGCTTTTCAGGAGGACGCTGAAAAATGTATTGCTGTTGGAATGAATGCACATCTGGCAAAACCTTTGGATATTGAGAAAGTAAAGATGACCATTTATAAATATATATAAGAAAAGTCAGCAAGGAGGTATTGACGCATGTTTAGAGAAATATATAATTTGCACAGCACTCTTATTGCGTCCAATGATAACATCTCCATGCCTGTTGATAAGATAATGATATGAGCAAAAACGTCTTTTCATCTGTTTGAGGAAAGACGTTTTTTATATGAAAATGTTTTGGAAGAGGAGTGACCGAAAATGAGTTTATTATGGATGGAATATGAAACAGAGTTTGAACACTTGGTAGAGAATGGTGATCACGCACAATATCATCCAGATGATGGGCGGAACCATTCAGGTAGAGAGCAAACTGGGAGAAGGAAGCCATTTTGAGGTGATTCTTCCGATAGAACTAGATAAAACAGCGGATCGAAGTATCAGATCCCGGATGGAAGTTATAGATACCGTATCTATGATTGGACCTTATATGAATGAAGTCCTTCCGCCGACACCGCCAAAGCGAAAACAGCAGCCTATAGATATTCCAGATTTATACACTTTTTTCTTTACACAATAATATCCTTGAATTTATATTCATGAGTAGGTATAATAAAATATAGTATGTCAAATTTTAGCTGTTAAATGATGGCTTGTGTCAAATAATAGTTAATAATTACAAAGTAGTATAATATTCACTTTTTTATCCCATAAAAAATACTGCAATATCAGCTAAGTTAGCAACCACCAGTTCAACTCAACATCATAAACTTAAGATTAGATATTACACATTTATATTATCCTGCTAAAAACTCATTTCAAAAGGGCAGATT
>NZ_JBCOMJ010000034.1:0-59294 GCF_040924225.1 Ruminococcus sp. RTP21484sp1_RTP21277st1_D2_RTP21277_210401
TGCTGGCAGATCCATTATTTTTATACAGGTGATTTCAGCGGTCAGGAGAAGGGGACACCAGAGCAGATGCTATGGAGAGTGCTGCATATGGTAGTTATTTATGCAGTACTATACATTCTGATTTATTTGATTGAACGTTATCTGAAGAAGGATATTGAGGAGCTGCAGATTACCCGCAGAGAACTTCTGGTTGTATATTTTGTGTTGGTCGTGGTGTATTGCATCAGCAATGTAAGCTATGTAGATGTAAAAAGTATTTTCAGTGCGGGAACAGCTATGGATGTGTTTATTATCCGCACATTGGCAGATCTTAGCGGTATGGCAGTTCTTTATGCTTATCACATTCAGGTAAAAGAAATCCAGATGCGTTTTGAGAAGGATACTCTTCGGAATATTATGGATATGCAGTACAAAAATTACAAGCTTTCCAAAGAGAGTATTGATATTGTCAATCAGAAATACCATGATCTGAAGCATCAGATTAATCTTTTAAAAAGCGGTGCAGATTCTGAGAAAGCAGGGGAATACCTGGAACAGATGGAGCGCGAGATCA
Organism: Ruminococcus sp. RTP21484sp1_RTP21277st1_D2_RTP21277_210401; assembly: GCF_040924225.1. Classification (NCBI taxonomy): domain Bacteria; kingdom Bacillati; phylum Bacillota; class Clostridia; order Eubacteriales; family Oscillospiraceae; genus Ruminococcus; species Ruminococcus sp. RTP21484sp1_RTP21277st1_D2_RTP21277_210401. Next base: position 554 of record NZ_JBCOMJ010000034.1, read on the forward strand.
AGATTTATGAAACGCAGAATAAGACGGGAAATAATGTTCTTGACACTATTCTTACCAGTAAAAGCATGCATTGTCAGAGACATGGTATTGAGCTGAAATTTATGGGTGAGGGACAGCTTCTGAATTTTATGGAGGATATGGATATCAGTGCTCTTTTCGGAAATATGCTGGATAACGCTATTGAAAGTGTGGTGAAGATCAAAGACCGTCAGAAACGTCTGATTTCCCTGCATGTGATTCAGGATAAACAGTTTATTCGTATTCGCACAGAGAATTACTGCGAGGAGAACGTTCAGTTCCAGGACGGAATCCCGATCACAACAAAGAAAGACAAACGATTCCATGGATATGGAATGAAGAGTATGAAAAAAATTATAGAGAAGTATGGCGGTTCCGTTATGGCGGGCAAGACAGACAACTGGTTTGAGCTGAAGATACTGATTCCGATGAAACATTAGGTGATTTTTAGGAGGAATGACAATGCCATCATATAGTATAATTGATAATTTTGAAGTACATAAAAATAATCGTTTTCTGGAAATTGCAGAATCCTTAAAACCAGAGCTCCTGCATAAGGAAATCAAGGCTGCAAAGGAAATTGTGGTGGGAAAAGACCGCCAGATGAGAACGGTTATTACAGAAGAGCACCCGATTGAAAATCTGTATGCAAAATCTTTAAAAAGAGATGATACAGTATTTGTGGATTTCGGGGATCATGCTGTAGGTTATGTGACTCTGGAGCTTAGTAAAACAGGAAGCCATCAGGATGCACCGGTTTATTTTTACCTGAAATTCGGTGAGCGTCTGGAGGAAATGACGGACAAAACTGCTGATTATGACGGCTGGCTCAGCCGTGGCTGGATTCAGGAGGAGTATATTCATGTGGATGTACTTCCGGCGAAGGTGAAGCTGCCAAGAAGATATTCTTTCCGTTATATGGAGCTTCGTGTAATTGATACTTCTGCCAAGTTCCAGCTGAAAATCGATGGTATTTCCTGTGATACGGTTTCTGCTGTAGATATGGAGTCTGTAAAGCCTGTGGATTTCGGAGATCCGCTTCTGAATCAGATTGATCTGGTAAGCCGAAAAACCCTGAAAGAATGTATGCAGGATGTTTTTGAGGATGGACCAAAGCGTGACCGCAGAATGTGGCTGGGAGATCTGAGACTTCAGGCGAGAGCCAATTATTACACCTTTAAGAATTATGATCTTGCCAAACGCTGTATGTATATTTTTGCAGGACTGCTTTTTAATGAGGGAAAGCTAAGCGCCTGTGTATTCACAGAACCGGAGATGGAGCCAGATGATACTTACCTTCTGGACTATGCATTGTTTTTCTCATCTGTGCTTCTGGATTATTATGAGGCAACCGGTGATCTGGAAACACTCAGGGATCTTTATGATGTGGCAATTGATCAGATCCGCATTGCTATGACGCAGTTAAATGAGAAAAATGTTGTGGAGGATTTAGGTGATGCATTCTGGTGCTTCCTGGACTGGGGAGATGGTCTGAATAAGCAGGCCGGAGCTACAGCAGTTCTGATTTACTGTATCCGTTATGGAATCCGCCTTGCAAAGATTCTGGATAAACAGGAGGATATCAGCTGGCTGGAAGAGAAGCAGGCCATGCTGAAAGAGGCAGCAGTGAAAGAGTTCTGGGATGAAGCGCTTGGAATGTTCGTAAGCGGTCCGGACTGTCAGGCTTCCTGGGCAACCCAGATCTGGATGATCCTGGCACGTGTCTTTGACAAAGAGACAAACTGTAAATTGATCCATCATGTAATGGAAGTGAATCCAAGAATCCGCATGGTAACTCCATATATGTATCATCACTATATTGATGCGCTTATCCGCTGTGATGAGAAAGAGCTTGCACTGGAAGAAATGAAGCGTTACTGGGGCGAGATGATCCGCGACGGCGCCGACACCTTCTGGGAACTGTACAATCCATACAACCGGGAAGAATCCCCTTATGGCTCCAGCATGGTTAACAGCTACTGTCACGCATGGAGCTGTACGCCGACGTATTTTCTTAGAAAATTTTATATGGATAATGGGAAATAAGATTGAGAATGAGGATCTTGCAGAAATGCAGGATCCTTTTTGAAATGAGAGAAAGATTCTTGATAAAATGCAACACGCAGGAAATAATGTCTGGCATTACAATATGGGGAAAGGAGCATTAAAATAGCCCTGCCATCATAATGGCAGGGCTAAAATAATCATTTCTTTTTATTCTTTTTAGATTTCTTAGTCTCATTCTGGGCTGCCTGAGCTTCCTCAGCAGATTTCTTAAAACGTGCGAAAAATCCTTTTTTCTTCTTAACCGGAGCGTCCAGGTTACCGCGGATGCCTTTTACACCTACTATGTAAAGTCCACTTACTTCAGCTTTGATCTCTTTCTTCACAGGGATAAGGTCGAATACCTTCTCGTCTGCGATAAGAATGGAAATCTTCGGTCCGACTTTAGCCTTAACGATCGGCATCTTGCAGCGGCGGAGAAGCTTCGGCGTCTGGTCGATGACCATCTGTGGGAGACCTGATTCCTTAAGTGGCATTCTCTTCTTATCAATAACGAGCATGGAAACGGTCTGTTTACTTGCCTCGATCTGTGCCTGCTGTTCTTCCTGCTTCTTCTGGGTCTTCTTGCCAAAGAAATATAAACCAACCAGTAATCCGATGAGGATTACGAGAATCACCAGAAGGACGATTGTTACTGGATGCATACTTATCCTCCTACTATATTATAAAGTTTCTTAATAACTATTCAGCCTGCACGGTTCCGCAAAACGTGTGACCGTGAAGAAACTGAACAGTTACATTCTTGTTTCACATAAACTACATTTTAACATCATTTTTTGGAAAAGGCAATTGTTTTGTTATCTCCTTTAAAAAGCTTATAAGCTGTGAACGCATATAAAACCGGTACCGCAAATGCTGCAAGATTCATAAGAACCAGTATAATACTTCCCTTAATATGAAAGAAGTGGGCGATCTGGGGAATAAAGGCCAAAATTCCAAAGATAACGGTGCTCATTCTTCCTTTTTCTGCATTCATCACGCCTATAATTCCAATTGCAATCTGAAGAAGTGTAAATGCATAAGTAAGTGCAAAAGCCTCTGTAGTATCACCATGGGTTACATGTCTGCCCACAATATTAGTGGTTCCGATCCAGAAGCGGGCTGCGATCAAAGAAGCAGAACCCAGGGCTATTTCAAATAGTGCGCTGATGCGCATAATATCTGATCTGTTCATATTTTCCTCCTTTAGAGTGACTGATATAGAGCTTAATATTTTTGATATTTGAGGTTAAAACATATTTTATCATGTGTTTTTTATTTTAACAATATATGGCAATAGAATGCAAGGATATTTACTGAGAAGAGGTGGTAATTATTTTGAATATCATGTATAATAGAAATCTACTGGTTACAGAATGGATAGATTTATCTGGTATGGTTATAATAAATGCCAGATTACAGATTCCGTTCAGGATTAATAGGAAGCTTTGTAGGTTTTCTTTATTAACTGGTCTTGCGGGAAGAAGGTGTTTTGAGGGGGGCTTACAGTATAGTTAGGAGTTATACATTATGAAGAAATCGGATACAGAACAGGAACAGCCTGGTCTGGAAGAGAATAAAGTTCCCGACAGCCAGTCCAAGCGGGAGCTTGACAGAGAATTACAGGAACTGGCAGAGAAGGAACACCAGGAAGAGATATATTACGAAGAACGACGGCGCGAGAGACATGAGCGCAATCTGAAGAGAAAGAAGAGGCAGATACGGAATCGTAATCTGGCTCTTATTATTACTGCTCTGGCAGTGTTGGGCGGTGTGGGATACTTTTATAGAGAGCAGACAGGGTTAAAAGACGGCATGGAAACGCTGGTAGCCAAGGTAAGGGATTTGGTTCCTGATAAGAATTCCGGTAAAGAGAGCAAGGCAGCAGAAGAACTGGCAAAGGCTGACCAAAGCACCGAAAGCATCGAAAACCCCGATATTAATACAGAGGAAGCTGCTGACAGCTCAGACAGTACAGATATACAACCGGAATCTGGTGAAGGCACGGCAGATGACAGTGATGAGACAACTGGAAATACAGATGACAATTCAGAGGATACTGCACAGGATAAATCCGGGAATATGTCCGATAAAGAGAAAACAGAAGATAATTCTTCAGATTCTGCAAATCAGCCAGAGCAGGAAGCAGCCCAGACAGCAGCCATAAATTTAAATGGGGTTATGCCACAGGCAGCAGCTGCCGGCACAGGTATCATCAGGAGGCAGATCCGTCACGAGAAGAAAGTACTGACCACAGCTAAGGAGAAAGCAGCCCAGTATGATTATGACGGTGCAATCAGCCTTTTGCAGAAGGACAATGCATATGTGAGAAATGTCCATTTTCAGAATGCTGCAGAGAAATTCCAGAAGAAAAAGGATAAATGTGTAGCCTGGTCTCCAGAACAGGTAACTCACATTTTTTACCATTCCCTGATCGTGGATACTTCCAAGGCGTTTGATGGAGATTACAAGACAGATGGTTATAATCAGGTTATGACCACTATGGATGAGTTTAATAAGATAACCCAGATCATGTATGACGAGGGATATGTAATGGTAAACCTTTATGATCTGGCAGACGTTGATGAAAATGGGAAAATGCAGGCAAAGCAGATTTATCTTCCTAAGGGAAAAACACCGTTTGTCCTTTCGCAGGACGATGTATGTTATTATCACTCCCAGGATGGAGATGGAATTGCCACCAAGCTTGTTATAGACGAAGAGGGGAAGGTTCGCAACGAATATGTACAGGATGATGGAAGCACAGTTGTAGGTGACTATGATGTTGTACCGCTGATCGACCGGTTTGTGGAGGAACATCCTGATTTTGCATATCATGGACATAAGGGAATTGTAGCGCTTACAGGCTACAATGGAATCCTGGGTTACCGCACAGATATCAGCTATCAGACAAGACCAGATGATCTGAATGATGATAAAAAGGCGTGGCTTGACGCGCATCCTGATTTTGATCTGGATACAGAGCGGGCAGAAGCGAAAAAGGTCGCAGATGCCATGAAGGCGGAGGGCTGGACTTTTGCCAGCCATACATGGGGACATAAAAACATGTCTACAGTTTCCATGGAACGCCTTGAAACAGATACACAGAACTTCAAAGAGAACATTGACCCGCTTATTGGCGGAACAGATATTATTATCTTTGCTTTCGGAGCAGATATTAATAACGGCGGGGAGTACACTGGCAATGAGAAATTTGAATATCTGAAATCCCAGGGCTATGATTATTATTGCAATGTGGACTCTAACAAATATTTTGTACAGATGACGGATGAATATTTCCGAATGGGAAGAAGAAATGTGGATGGATATCGAATGTATTACAATCCGGACATGCTGGCAGATCTGTTTGACGTAAGCCAGGTATTTGACCCATCCAGACCCACTCCTGTACCGCCTATGAATGGGGGCTGATAAGACCAGCTGCAAAGAGGGCATGGATTCGCATGATTTTGCGCTGAGATTCTCGGGTTTTATGTGAACTTTGTTCACATAAAACACCTCGCGGAACGTTACCAGTGAACAGTAACGCGGCGGAGATAAAATAAAAATGATTGCCTCAGTGGGCTTCCTTTTTAATAGAAAATGTGATAATTTTATAAAAGAGTAACTGAAGGGAGTATGAAATGAAAAGAAAACTATATTTGGCAGCGTTAGTAATGTGTATGGCACTTGCTGTAAATGGCTGCGGAAGTGATAAAGAAACTACCAGTACAGAGAGTGAGAGCACTGCCACAGAGCAGCAGGCAGAGGATTCGGCAGAGGAAGAAGAGGTACAGGAACCTTATACAGATTCTACCGGTGCGACACGCCTGGTTTCAGTGGATAATGTGGAGAAATATGTTACAATTGCAGACTATAAGGGGATAACTCTTGATAATTCTGTACCAGAAGTGACAGATGAGGATATTGAGAATCGTATCGCAGAGAATTTGAAAGACAATTCAGTGGAAGTGACAGATGAGAACGCTGTCATCCAGAATGGTGATACCGCTACTATTAATTTCGTAGGTACAAAAGACGGGGAAGCTTTTGAAGGTGGAACTGGTAATAATTATGACCTTGTGATCGGAAGCGGCACAATGATTCCCGGATTTGAAGAAGGAATCGTGGGAATGAAGAAGGGTGAGACTAAAGACGTATCGGTAACCTTCCCGGAGAGCTACCGCAACAGTGAACTGGCTGGACAGGATGCAGTATTCCAGATTACCGTGCAGAGCTTTAAGAGACCACCGGAACTGACCGATGACTGGGTTGCAGCGAATACCGATTACAAGACAATTGATGAATATAAGGCTTCTGTTCGCGCACAGCTGGAGCAGGAGGCACAGGATCAGGCCGACAGCAGTCTGCGCAGCACTGCATGGAATACTGTTTACACCAATTCTGAGGTTGTGGAATATCCGGAGAAAGACGTAGAAGAGGCAGTGAAGACATTTAAGAAACAGGCAGAAGCATACGCGAAGCAGGGAAATATGGAGCTTGAAGACTTCGTAGAGTCTCAGGGCGTTTCCATGGATGATTTCGAAGCCCAGTGCCAGCAGTATGCCCAGGCCAAGGTAAAACAGAATCTGCTTATTCAGGGAATCATGGACGCAGAGGGAATGACTCTGGAGGATGAGGAAAGCCTTGCAATCCAGAATCAGCTGGTAGAGCAGTATGCTTCTGGCGATCTTGCAGTTCTTATCGATACTTACGGTCAGGTTGCAGTGGATGAGAGTATCGGACTTATGAGAGTTCAGGATTTCATTATTGCAAATGCAAATTATGATCAGACAGCAGCGGATACATCTGCTGAAGGTGAGGCCGCACAGGCTGCTGAGGGAACAGAAGCAGCAGATCATGCAGATGGCAGTACAACTGACGGACAGAGCACGGATGGCGGGGATACAGCAGAAGATCAGGAAACTGGTGCAACCGCAGATACAGGCACAGCAGCGGATGCTTCAACAGATACACAGGATGACAGTACAGAGAATTGACGGTTGCTGTTTATAATAGAAACAGCAGCCAATGAATCTCAGGAGGGAATGGAGTTATGATTATTAAAAACGGAGAAGTTTTTCAGGAGGATGGAAGCTTCAGATTACAGGATCTGTATGTGGAGAATCATAGAATCGTGGCTTCTGAGGATGAGGTTACGGACAAGACGATTGTAGACGCGGCTGGGCTCAGGGTAATCCCGGGACTGGTGGATATTCACAGTCACGGTGCATTTGGACATGATTTTTCTGATGCTGATCCGGAGGGACTTAAGATTATTCTGAAATACGAAAAGAGCCACGGAATTACTTCCTATTGTCCTACTTCCATGACATTGCCGGCAGAAGAACTGAAGGAAATTTTTGCCACTATTAAGACTGTGGGAGAAATGAAAGCCGGAGCCACTGTCCGGGGAATCAATATGGAAGGACCGTTTCTGGATGCGAAGAAAAAAGGTGCCCATGTGGAGGGCTATATCCGCAAACCAGATGCCGGATTTTTCCGTGAACTGAATGAATATTCCGGAAATATGGTGAAGCTGGTAACTCTGGCACCGAATGTGGATGGTGCTATGGAATTCATTGATGAGGTACATAATGAGGTGTGCATTTCCCTTGGTCATACAGCAGCTGATTACGATACAGCAGCGGAGGCCATGAGAAGAGGTGCACACCATGTGACACATCTTTATAATGCCATGCAGCCACTGGCGCACAGAGAACCAGGACTGATCGGAGCTGCCTGTGATGATGGGCAGTGTATGGCAGAGATGATCTGTGATGGCATTCACATTCATCCCGCTGTGATCCGCGCTACATTTAAGATGTTTGGACCAGAGAGGATTGTACTGATCAGTGACTCTATGATGGCTACTGGAATGGAGAACGGAACCTACCAGCTGGGTGGACAGGAAGTAACGATGAAGGACTGTAAGGCAACTTTGAAGGACGGTACGATTGCCGGTTCTGCTACGAACCTGTATGATTGTATGCGCAAGGCTGTTTCTTTTGGTGTTCCCCTTGAAGAAGCGATTTTTGCAGCAACACGAAATCCGGCAAAGAGTATTGGTATTTATGATGAAGTTGGTTCCCTTTCTGTTGGAAAGAAAGCGGATATTCTTCTTGTAACAGATGATCTGGAGCTGAGAGAAGTGCTATGACAGAACTTTTTTGCGGAAAATTTTTTCCACTATGTAACGAGAGATAAAGAGGGAATATGAATGGATAGAAGGGTTTTGCGCGAAAGAATGCGCAGGAAACAGCGCCAGATAAGACGAAGGAAGATCATTAAGCTGGTTACCTATGTTGTGGCAATGGTGCTGGCTGTGATTTTTGTAATAAGAGGAGTGATTTTTCCAATCGTAAGTCGTGTGGGAGGAAAGAGTACTGGAAAATCACAGAGCGTGCAGGCGGATGCAGGTGACGGAGCTGCTTCGAATGCGGATTCCAATTCTACAGATGCTCTGAGACAGCCTCTGAAAGGACAGAGCGATGTGACCAAGGTTTCTTCACTGACTCCAGGCTGGCATGAGGATTCCAGCGGACGCTGGTATCAGAATGCAGATGGTACATATTATACCAATGGTTTTGCAGAGATTGACGGAGTGAAATATGCATTTGATTCCAATGGATACATGCAGACCGGCTGGGTGACCAAGGGGGTAAACGATTATTATTTTAATGAGGATGGTTCTTACAATGCTGAGAAGAAACGCCCTTTGATCGCACTTACCTTTGATGATGGTCCGGGACAGTATACAGACAAGCTTCTGGACTGTCTGGAGGAGAACAATGCACATGCTACCTTCTTTATGTTGGGACAGCTGGTTGGACAGTATCCGGACGAAGTGAAGAGAATGGTGGAACTTGGCTGTGAGATCGGAAACCATTCCTGGGATCATCAGGATATGCTGAATCTGAGTATTGATGATGTTATAAAGGAATTCGGCGATACCGATCAGGCATTGATTGATGCCTGTGGACAGGAGTCCACGGTAATTCGTCCGCCTTATGGAGACTGCAATGATGAAATTATTTCGGCAGTTGGGAAACCTTTTATTTTGTGGTCTATTGACAGTCTGGACTGGAAATATCTGGATGCAGATCTGGATTACAATGGCATTATGAATGACAGCAATCTGGGAGACGGAGCCGTTATTCTGATGCATGATATTCATGGTCCTTCAGTTGATGCGGCACTCAGACTGATTCCAGATCTTATTGCACAGGGATATAAACTGGTAACGGTAAGTGAGATGGCAGCGGCGAAGAATGTTACCCTTCAGCCAGCAAAATATGCAGAGTTCTGGCAGAGCGCCCTTGATGCAGGTTATGTGCCTGGATATAATGGAAATGGCTCTTCTGAGGACTCTTCCACAGATGGAACTTCTGATGGCAGTTCAGATGACAGCAGTAATGGAGATGAGAGCGACTTCAGTGATGGCTCCGGTGATGGAAGCGACGGCAGTGAAAGTGACGGATACACAGACGGCAGTGAGAATAGCGAAGGGGATTTTAGCAGCGACTCAGGCGAATAACGGAGAAAATAAGAGGCTCTAGAGCCTGTCTGGCATATGTGTTAAGCTTCGGGACTTCCGGAAATCGCAGATGCTGTATAGTGTGAATGATAGTATACGCTTGTACTTATGAGAAAAATGTCAAAGTACAGGCGTATTTTTTTACAGTAAAAATGAATTTTGATGTAGATTTTTTATGAATAATAGACAAGTTTTTGGTGGCATGGAGGAAAAGAGTATGCTATAATGTGCATAAGAATTTGAAAGTTTAGGGAGGTAACTTTCTGATGGGAGAGAAATTACAGTTTACAGAGCTTGACCAGTATCTCTTTGGTCAGGGAACCCATTATGATGTTTACAGAAAGCTTGGCGCACATCCTGTGAAACAAGGGAAAAAAGAAGGTGTTTATTTTGCAGTATGGGCACCTAATGCGCAAGCTGTTTCTGTAATTGGAGAGTTTAATGACTGGAATGAACAGGCTGCTCCAATGAAAAAGGCAGGTCCGATCGGTGTATTTGAGACATTTGTCCCTGGAGCGAAGATTGGACAGCTGTATAAGTTTTTTATTGTAGGAATGAACGGGGAGCATATTTATAAAGCTGACCCTTATGCAAATGAGGCAGAATTAAGACCGGGAACGGCATCCAGAATCACGGATATCGGGGATTACAAATGGAAAGATACCACCTGGATGAAGAATCGTCAGAAATTTGACGAGACTAAGGATGCCATGGCGATCTATGAGGTACATCCTGGCTCCTGGATGAAGCATCCGGCTACAGAGGAGAATGAGAAAGGCTTTTTCAATTACAGGGAACTGGCGGTGAAGCTTGCCCAGTATGTGAAGGATATGGGCTATACACATGTGGAGCTGATGGGGATTGCAGAGCATCCCTTTGACGGTTCCTGGGGATATCAGGTCACCGGTTATTATGCGCCTACTTCCCGCTATGGAACACCCCAGGATTTCAAATATCTGGTAGATTATCTTCACAGACAGAAAATCGGGGTTATTCTGGACTGGGTGCCGGCACATTTTCCCAAGGATGCCCATGGACTGGCGAATTTTGATGGAACTGCAGTTTATGAGCATGCAGATCCCAGACAGGGAGAGCATCCGGACTGGGGAACCAAGATCTACAATTATGGCAGACCGGAGGTAAAGAACTTCCTGATCGCAAATGCTCTGTTCTGGATCGAGGAGTGTCATGTGGACGGTCTTCGTGTGGATGCCGTTGCATCCATGCTGTATCTGGATTATGGAAAGAATGATGGTCAGTGGGTAGCCAATAAATATGGCGGAAATCAGAATCTGGAAGCAATTGAGTTTTTTAAGCATCTGAATACAGTGGTTCTTGGAAGAAACCATGGTACTGTGATGATTGCAGAGGAGTCTACCGCATGGCCGAAGGTTACAGGTAAGGCAGAGGATGACGGCCTTGGATTTTCCCTGAAATGGAACATGGGCTGGATGAATGACTTCCTGGAATATATGAAGCTGGACCCCTATTTCCGTAAGTTTAACCATAATAAGATGACTTTCTCCATGACATATGCTTACAGTGAGAAATATGTGTTAGTAATCTCCCATGATGAGGTGGTTCATCTGAAGAAGTCTATGCTGGAGAAAATGCCAGGTGAGCTAGATGATAAGTTTAAGAATCTGAAGGCTGCTTATACATTTATGTTCTGCCATCCGGGCAAGAAGCTTTTATTTATGGGGCAGGAATTCGGTCAACTTCGAGAGTGGAGCGAGGAGAGAGAACTTGACTGGTTCCTTCTTGGGGAAGAGAAGCATCGGGATTTGAAGGATTTTGTGCAGACATTGCTGAAGATGTATCGCAAATATCCTGCGCTTTATGGAACGGACACGGATCCGTCTGGTTTTGAGTGGATCAATGCGGATGACGGGGACAGAAGTATTTACAGCTTCGTAAGGAAATCCCCTACAAAAAGAAACAACCTTCTGGTAGTATGCAATTTCACTCCTGTAGAACGTCCGGATTACCGTGTTGGTGTGCCAAAGAAGAAACAATACACACTGATTCTGGATGAAAACGGACAGACTACGAAAAAGGTATTTAAGGCAGAAAAGCAGGATTGTGACAATCGTCCGTTCTCCTTTGCTTATCCGCTGCCAGCTTACGGAGTTGCTGTGTTCCAGTATTAAAAGCTTCCAAATTCCGCAAGGAACAATTCTCACAGACAAGTTTCAGATTGCTGTGATAATTTAGTATTAAAAATACCCAAAGAATGGGGCAAATTTGGGTTTTGTTTGTGACTGTTGGGGATTTTTTTCCAGAAGGCGAAAAACCTGTTGCTATTTGGAAAAAGTTGAGATATAATGAGCCCGAACAAAAAGAAATGGAAAAAGTTGTACATGTTGAAAGGAGAATATTGACATGAAGGTATCTAATATTAAAGACATTCAGAAATTTTTTGATGTAGTAGACAGCTGCGCTGGTAAAGTAGAGCTTGTAACTGGCGAAGGTGACAGACTGAACCTGAAATCTAAATTATCACAGTATGTATCTCTTGCAAACATCTTCTCTAACGGTGAGATTCCGGAGCTTGAGATCGTTGCATATGAGAAAGAAGACATTGATAAGCTTATGCACTTCATGATCAACGGTTGATTTGCATAAAACTGTGAAATTGGGATAAATATATTAGGGGATGTGACTTGGTCATGTCCCCTTTTTCTGGCATAATAGAAAGGGGAATACAAAATGGTAAAGATTGACATTATCTCCGGTTTCCTTGGAGCTGGTAAGACAACTCTTATTAAGAAACTGCTGAAAGAAGCATTTGAAGGTGAGCAGGTAGTTTTGATCGAGAATGAGTTCGGTGAGATTGGTATTGACGGGGGATTCCTGAAAGATGCCGGAATCGAGATCCGTGAGATGAACTCCGGATGTATCTGCTGTTCTCTGGTTGGAGATTTTGGTGCTTCCCTGAAGGAAGTTGTAGAGAAGTATCATCCGGACCGTATCCTGATCGAGCCATCAGGTGTTGGTAAGCTTTCCGACGTTATCAAGGCTGTACAGGGTGTGGAAGAGGATGTTGATATTCAGCTGAACAGCTACACTACAGTTGTTGATGCCAAGAAATGCAAAATGTATATGAGAAACTTCGGCGAGTTCTTTGACAATCAGGTTCAGTATGCAGGCGCGATTATCATGAGCCGTACCGATATTGTAGACGAGAAGAAAGCAATGGAGTCTATGGAGCTTCTTCGTTCTATCAATGAGAAGGCAGCTATTATTACCACTCCGATTGAGAAGCTGGATGGAAAGAAAATCCTGGAGGTTATGGAGCATCCGGTATCTCTGGCAGATGAGCTGCTGAAAGAGGAGCATGAACATCATCACCATCACGACCATGATGACGAGTGTGGCTGCGGACATGACCACGATCATGAGCATCATCATCACGACCATGATGAGGAGTGTGACTGCGGACATGACCACGATCATGAGCATCATCATCACGACCATGATGAGGAGTGCAGCTGCGGACATGACCACGATCACGAGCATCATCATCACGACCATGATGACGAGTGCGGCTGCGGACATGACCACGATCATGAGCATCATCACGACCATGATGAAGAATGTGGCTGCGGACATGACCACGATCATGAGCATCATCACGACCATGATGAAGAATGTGGCTGCGGACATCATCATGATCATCACCATCATCACGCAGACGAAGTATTTACCAGCTGGGGACGTGAGACTATTAAGAAGTTTACAAGAGAAGGGCTTGAGAAAATGCTGGAGAGCCTTTCCGCTTCTGAAGAGTATGGCGTGATCCTTCGTGCTAAGGGAATGCTTCCGGCAGAGGACGGAACCTGGATCTACTTCGACATGGTTCCGGAAGAAACTGAGATCCGTGAAGGTTCACCAGAGTACACCGGACGTCTTTGCGTAATTGGTTCCAAGTTAAATGAAGAGAAACTGGCCAAGCTGTTCGGCGTAGCTTAATGATTGACATATAAACGGGATAAAAGGCTTTTTGTAAGCTTATTTGTTGCTGTTTATAAGCGGTATTACGTGAATGCACTGCTTTTAAGAAAAATACAGGGAGGTTTCTGTAAATGGATGAAATTACAGTACCGATTTATCTCATAACCGGCTTTCTGGAAAGCGGCAAGACCTCTTTCCTCAGCTTTACCCTCCAGCAGGATTACTTCCGTACAGAGGGAAAGACACTTCTCATTCTCTGCGAGGAGGGAGAGGAAGAGTACGATGAAGAGGCTCTTGCAAAAGATAATGTTGTAGTCGAGGTTATTGAGAAAGAAGAAGATTTTACACCGGAGCGCCTTCAGGCACTGGATATTATCCACCAGCCGGAGCGTGTGGTTATGGAATATAATGGAATGTGGCTGGTAAGCAAATTCGAGGAGATGAAGCTCCCGGCAGGCTGGGGAATTGAACAGCACATTACCTGTGTAGATGCAAGCACATTCCAGGTATATATGCAGAATATGAAATCCATTTTTATGGATATGGTTCGTAATGCGGATATGGTTGTGTTTAACCGCAGCAAGAAAGAATATCCTCTTGCAAACTTCCGCAGAAGCATTAAGGTTGTAAACCCAAGTGCAGAGGTTATTTTTGAGGACGAAGAAGGCGAGATGACGGATATTTTCGCAGATCAGATGCCATTTGACCTGGATGCAGAGATTGTAGATATTCCGCCTGAAGATTACGGAATCTGGTTTGTAGATGCTATGGATCATCCGGATCGTTATGTGGGAAAAACTCTTCGCTTTAAGGCTCGTGCAAGACGTCCGAGAGGTATGGGCAGCAAGTTCTTCATTCCGGGACGTACTGCCATGACCTGCTGTGCAGATGATACTTCATTCCTGGGATATATCTGTAAGAGTGCATATGCACCGAAGCTGAAGCCCGGCGAGTGGGTTGAGGTGACTGCCAAGGTTGCCTTTGAAAACCGTTCTGAGTACCAGGGCGAGGGAATTGTTCTTTATGCAGAGAATGTGACCCCGTGCGAACCTCTGGCTGATGAGATGGTTTATTTCAACTAATTTGATAATAAATGAAAGTCATCTGCTTTATGCTATTGGTTAAGCAGGCTGCGGCTCTAGAGCTTTGGAATTGCTGTGGAGGACTTTCGTAGTAGAATAAGGAAAATAAGATTATGTATTTAGTTGTTGGACTGGGAAACCCCGGGAAGCAGTATGAGGCGACCCGCCACAATATGGGTTTTGATACGATCGATGTGCTTGTGGAACGTCATAAGATTCCGCAGGGCGGCGTAAAATTTAATGCTATGTACGGTTCCGGATTCATCGGAGGAGAGAAGGTAATCTTTATGAAACCTTTGTCCTTTATGAATTTAAGCGGTGGTCCGGTACAGGAGATGGCTGCTTATTTCAAAATCGATCCGGAGAGTGAGCTGATCATTATTCAGGACGATATTGATCTGGAGCCGGGACAGCTTCGTATCCGGAAGCAGGGCAGTGCAGGCGGCCATAATGGTCTGAAGGACATTATTGGCAGACTTGGCACACAGAAATTTATGCGTGTAAAAATTGGTGTAGGAGCCAAACCAAAAGGATGGGATCTGGCAGACCATGTGCTTGGCCGTTTTTCATCCGGGGACCGCAAGCTCGTGGATGAAGCAATTGAGTTTGCAGCAGACGCTGTAGAAAAAATCATAACAGATGGTCCGGATGCGGCGATGAATGAATACAACCGAAAGAGGGTTACTGAGTAACAAAGGAAGTCCAGCAACAAGCTGGGCTTCTTTTGCCCCTGGAGCGTCCCCCAAAAGCTTTGTGAAAATTATGACGTGCAGATAACTTGCAGGAATGGTTTCATGTTTTGGGTGGGCTCTGAGGTGAGGCTTTTGAGAAAAGGAGGAAAGCCATGCTTTCATTTACCCAGCCCCTGAAGGGGATGGCAGAATTTGAAGAAATAGAGAAAAGCCTTGAGAAAAATCAGGGCATTGTGCAGATCACAGGCTGCCTGGAATCCCAGAAGGCACATCTGATCCATGGGCTTTCCGGCAAAACACCTATGCGCCTTGTGATCGCAGGAGATGAGCGCCAGGCTAAGGAAATCTTCGAGGACTTGCGCTTTTATGACAAAAATACCATGTTTTACCCGGCAAAGGATCTTCTCTTTTTCCAGGCAGATATTCAGGGAAATCTGTTGATCCGCCAGAGAATGTGTGTGGTAAAGGCACTTCTGGAGCAGAAGGAACTGACTGTGGTTACCAGCATTGACGGCTGTATGGACTATCTGATGCCCCTGGAAGAAATCGGGAAAAAGGTGCTTCATTTCTATTCTGACAGCGTGATCAACATGGATGTACTGAAAAATACCCTTGTACAGCTTGGATATGAACGCGTAGGACAGGTGGAAATGCCGGGACAGTTTTCTGTGCGCGGTGGTATTGTAGATATTTATTCCCTTACAGAAGAGAATCCATGGAGAATTGAGCTGTGGGGAGATGAAGTGGATTCTATCCGAAGCTTTGACGCAGAGAGCCAGCGCTCTCTTGAAAATCTGGATGAGATTGCCATTTATCCGGCTGTGGAGTGGAATAACGGCAAAAAGATGGTATCTTTTGTGGATTATTTTCCCAGGGAAAAAATGCTTCTGTTTCTGGATGAACCCAACCGTATTTTGGAAAACGGACTGGGCGTGGAGGAAGAGTATGCCGCCAGCCGCACACATCGTGAAGAAAAAGGAGAAAAGAACCTTCCGGTTCAGTGGCTTTGTGAATTTTCCAAGGTTCAGAAAGAGCTGAATAAACTTCGTGCAGTGTCGTTGTCGGCATTGGAGCCAAGAGGCGTGGAGTGGAATTTTGCCCCGGAGAAATATAATCTGACGGTGCAGAGCGTAACTTCTTATAACAGCAGCTTTGAGCTTCTGGTGGAGGATCTGAGAAAGTATAAGAAAAAAGGCTACCAGATTGCCTTGCTTTCCGGTTCCAGGACAAGGGCGGAGCGTCTGGCAAAGGATTTGCAGGAGCATGAGCTGAATGCTTTTTACGGTTCAGATTATGACCGCGTGATCAATCCAGGGGAAATTATGGTTCTCTATGGACACGCCCGGAAAGGCTTTGAGTATCCGCTGATCAAATTTG
Organism: Ruminococcus sp. RTP21484sp1_RTP21277st1_D2_RTP21277_210401; assembly: GCF_040924225.1. NCBI lineage: Bacteria > Bacillati > Bacillota > Clostridia > Eubacteriales > Oscillospiraceae > Ruminococcus > Ruminococcus sp. RTP21484sp1_RTP21277st1_D2_RTP21277_210401. Next base: position 17,257 of record NZ_JBCOMJ010000034.1, read on the forward strand.
CGGTGATCACAGAGTCCGATATTTTCGGCCAGGAGCAGAAAAAAAAGAAAAAGAAAAAAGTCTATAACGGCAAGCGGATCCAGGATTTTGCAGAGCTGTCTATCGGGGATTATGTGGTCCATGAAAAGCATGGACTGGGAATTTACCGTGGAATTGAAAAAGTTGAAGTAGATAAGGTCTTAAAAGACTATATCAAGATTGAATACCGTGACGGAAGCAATCTGTATATTCTGGCGACGCAGCTGGATGCGCTGCAGAAATATTCCGGCGCAGATACAGCCAGGGCACCGAAGCTGAACAAGCTGGGAACCCAGGAGTGGAATCGCACGAAGTCCAAGGTAAAGGGCGCTGTCAAAAATATCGCCAAAGAGCTGGTGGAGCTTTACGCTGTGCGTCAGGAAAAAGAGGGGTATGTGTGTGGCCCGGATACAGTGTGGCAAAAGGAATTTGAGGAAATGTTCCCATATGAGGAGACAGAGGATCAGCTGAACGCCATTGAGGATACCAAGCGGGATATGGAGAGCACCAAGATCATGGATCGTCTGGTGTGCGGAGATGTTGGATATGGTAAGACGGAGGTTGCTCTTCGCGCAGCGTTTAAAGAGGTGCAGGAGAGCCGGCAGGTTGTTTACCTTGCACCAACTACCATTCTGGCGCAGCAGGTGTACAACACCTTTGTCCAGAGAATGAAGGAGTTTCCGGTGCGCGTGGATCTGCTTTGCCGATTCCGTACACCTGCCCAGCAGAAAAAGACTTTGCAGGATCTGAAAAAAGGACAGGTAGACGTTGTGATCGGTACTCACAGAGTTCTTTCTAAGGATGTGGAGTATAAGAATCTGGGGCTTCTGATCGTTGACGAGGAACAGCGTTTCGGTGTTACCCATAAGGAGAAAATCAAGCAGCTGAAAAAGGATATTGATGTTCTGACTCTGACTGCGACTCCCATTCCACGAACCCTTCATATGAGTATGATCGGAATCCGTGACATGAGTGTGCTGGAGGAGCCGCCTATGGATCGTATGCCGATCCAGACTTATGTAATGGAGTATGATGAGGAGACTGTCAGAGAAGCTATCGGAAGAGAGCTGCGAAGAGGCGGCCAGGTTTATTATGTTTATAACCGGGTTACAGATATTGATGAGGTTGCCCTGCGGATTTCCAAACTGGTGCCGGACGCAAGGGTGGATTTTGCCCATGGACAGATGAGCGAGAGAGAACTGGAACGGGTTATGTACGATTTTATCAATGGGGACATTGATGTGCTGGTTTCCACTACTATTATCGAGACAGGACTGGATATTTCCAATGTAAATACCATGATCATCCATGATTCTGACAAGTACGGACTTTCCCAGCTTTATCAGCTGCGAGGCAGGATCGGACGTTCCAACAGGACGGCGTATGCGTTTCTGATGTACCGAAGGAACACCATGCTTCGGGAGGTGGCGGAAAAACGACTTTCTGCTATCCGTGAGTTTACAGATCTGGGAAGTGGATTCAAGATCGCCATGCGTGACCTGGAGCTTCGGGGGGCTGGAAATCTGCTGGGAGCACAGCAGCATGGGCATATGAACGCAGTGGGCTATGATCTTTACTGTAAAATGCTTAGCGAGGCGGTCAAAGAGGCAAAGGGTATTCATACTATGGAAGACTTCGAGACTACCATTGATCTGAATATGGATGCTTTTATTCCGGATACCTACATCAGCAATGAATTCCAGAAGCTGGATATTTATAAGCGCATTGCAGGGATTGAGTCCCAGCAGGAGTATGATGATATGCTGGAAGAACTGATCGACCGGTTTGGGGAGCCGCCGAAAGCAGTGCTGAATCTGCTGGCTATTGCAAGACTGAAAGCACTGGCACATCAGGGCTACATTACGGAAATCAAGCAGATGCAGCGTGAGATCAGGATCACCCTTTACGAAAATGCACATCTGAACCCGGAAGGAATTCCGCCGCTGGTTGCCAAGTACCGCAGACAGCTGCAGTTTAAACCGGATAAAGAGCCGAAGTTCCTGTTTGCACCGGTGGGGGATATTGTGCAGGCGCTGACGGTGTTTGCAAAGGAACTGATGGAATTGGTGGAAGAGGAAGGAAAGAGCGAAAAGTAGTAGACGGCTGGGCTGTTGAATGCTTTCGGATATTTTGATTTAAAGTAGGTTTTGGGTGGGGAAGATCCGATGGAAATTCGCGAAAATTGTGTGAATTCTATCAGATTTTCCCCTTTCTACTTGCCCTCATGGGAAAAAAGTTTTATACTCTTATTAGCGTGTCCGCATTGGGAAATCATGCCGGCTGTGCGTGGTGACTAAGCGGCACATCAGTGAAAGGGTAATTGGTGATCAATATGAAGAAAATCGTGAAGAACACAACCGTAGTGGCATTAAGTGGCGTAATGGCAATTGGAATGCTTTCCGGATGTGGAAGTAAGTCTATAGATGGAGAGAAAACCGTTGCGACTGTAGATGGCACAGACATTCCTATGGGTGTTGTAAGTCTGTATGCACGTGAGTCACAGGCACAGACCGTTGCCATGTATAAGAGCTTTATGGGAAGTGCAGGAAATATCTGGAGCCAGGTAGTAGATGAGGATGCTGGTACTACGTACGGTGAGCAGGCTGTAGGACAGTTCCTGGAGCAGGTTGAGCTGATGTACATCATGAAGGAGAAGGCAGCAGACTATGGCGTTGAGGTTACTTCTGATGATGAGACTGCTATTGCAGATGCAGCAGCACAGTTTATGCAGGACAATGACGAGGACACTCTGAAGGAGCTTGCTGTTTCCGAAGATCAGGTTAAGACTCTTCTGGAGCTTGAGACTTATCGTCAGAGAATTTACGATACGATCCGCAACGAGGCTGAGGTTAACATAACGGATGAGGAGGCACAGCAGTCTTCTTTCAGCTATGTAAGTATTTCCATCAGTGGAGATGACCTTACCGATGATGATATTGCTACCCGCAAGGAGCAGGCACAGGAGATCCTGGATAAGATGAAAGAGGATCCGACAGCAGACATGGGCGAGACAGCCAAGGCTGTTGATGATACTTACAGCGGACTGACCGGAACTATTTTCACAAATGACAGTGATGATGAGGATATTTCCAATTCTTATGATGACGCTGTTGTAGAAGCGCTGAGAACTCTGAAGGATGGAGAGGTTTACGACGAGCTGGTTGAGACTGATAGCAGCGTATATGTACTTCGGATGGACAAAGTAAAAGACGAGGATGCAACCGCTTCCAAGAAAGAGTCCCTTGAGAACACCAAGCGCAGCGAATACTATTCCGAGACAACTCAGAAATGGCTGGATGATGCTGATATTACTGTAAATGATAAGGTGCTTTCTACTTTGACAATTACAGATGAGCACAGCTTTACAATTAAGGAGACTACAGCGGATACAAGTGAAGATGCAGCAGCTGATACAACAGATGCTACCGAGGATACTACTTCTGAGGATGCCGAGGCAGCAGATGAGGACGAGGATGCTGATACTGCTGAGACAGATGCTGCAAAGAGCGACAGCGCAGAGGAAGCTGATACCACAGACAGCGCTGACAGTACAGACGAGACTGCAGAAGAGGACAGTGCAGACAGCAAGGCCGAGGACAGCAGCGAGAGCGCTGATTCTGAGGAGAACGCAGAGGATACTGCAGAAGAGACAACTGAGGAGAACTAAAAGTGAGATAAAGATCGAAACTTGTTGTATCGTATGTATTGCAAAATGTTTTCTGAAAGAATTGAGATTATATAAAGTGGAGAAAATGATAAAAGAGCCTGCCTGGGGTGATTCGGGCGGGCCCTTTGTCTATACAAAGTAAAATACTTATGAAAAAAGCTTTTCGCTACAAAGTAAGGTTTCAGAAAATGCAGGTACAGCAGATTGAACATGTGGATAACAATTACACAGGGGGACAACATGAAAAAGATACTTCTTATTGCAACCGGGGGAACCATTGCTTCCAAATATACAGCAGAGGGGCTGGCACCGCAGATTTCCGCAGATGAGCTGTTGGAATATATTCCTGAAGCCCGGGAATTCTGCACCATTGATACCGTTCAGCCTTTTGCCCTGGACAGTACCAATGTGTGTGCAGACCATTGGCTGAAGCTGGCCAGACTGATCGAATCCAAATATGAATTTTATGATGGCTTTGTGCTTTGCCATGGAACGGACACTATGGCATATACAGCTGCTGCTTTGTCTTATCTGATCCAGAATAACCGCAGACCTATCGTGATTACCGGTGCCCAGAAACCTATTGACCTGGCAATTACAGATGCACGTTCCAATCTTCTGGACAGTCTCCGCTTTGCCTCTCACGACCGCGCTCATGGAATTTCCATTGTGTTTGGGGGAAAAGTGATCGCAGGAACCAGAGCAAAGAAGGAATTTTCCAAAAGTTACAATGCCTTTTCCAGTATTAATTATCCGGATATTGCATCCATTCACGATCAGAAGATTATTTTTTATATTGATGACAAAGACCAGTCCACCAAGCCACTGGTGTTTTATCATGAGATGAATCAGAAGATTTTTCTGCTCAAATTGATTCCGGGGATTGACGGGAAAGTATTGGATGCTCTTTTTCCCTCTTATTCCGGACTGATCATTGAATCCTTCGGCGTAGGCGGTCTGCCTCATTACGAAAATGATAATTTTATAGATGCGATCGCGCATTGGATTGAAGCTGGCAAGCCTGTGTGCATGGCGACCCAGGTTACCCATGAGGGAAGCGACATGGAAGTTTATCAGGTTGGAAAGGTCATCAAGGAACGGTTCCCGGTGCTGGAGTCGTATGATATGACGCTGGAGGCGTCTGTGACGAAAATGATGTGGGCGCTGGGACAGACACGGGATATGGAGAAGTTTAAGGAGTTATTTTATACGACCATTAATCATGATTTATTGTTTCTGTAAGTAAGTCTTGAAATTTTCTGGAGTGTTAAGCTAAAATAAAAAAGCTGAAATTATGGAGCTGATAATACTTTCAGAGAATCTTTATGGATGGAGCGCAAGGCAACAGACTCAATTTATATCAGAGATGGGATATCGGTTTTGAAAACATATTTTCTGGAATACTGGAGGACATATATAAATGAATAAAAAAGAAATTTCCGAAATAAAAAAACAGCTGACACCGGCAAATTGCAACATTACCAGAATTTGTGGATGCTATGTGGATGCTGAAAAGAATAAAAAAACAGAACTGAAAGAAGCGTTCCTTTCCCTCTCCGAGGAAGAAATGTTCAAATATTTTGAAATATTCAAGAAAACCCTTTCTGGTACTCTTGGAAAGAACCTGATGAATATGGAATTCCCTCTGGCAGAGGAAAAAGAGGGTGGCAAACACGAATTCCTCATGAAGCTCCGCGCCAGTAAACTGAAGGATGACGCTTTAATTGAGAGCTTTTATGACAAAATTATCGAAAATTACGATTATCCGGAAAATTACTACATAATCCTGGTACACGCTGTGTACGATATCCCGGGAAGAACTTCAGATGGAATCGATATGGATGATGCTTCTGAAGAGATTTATGAGCACCTTCTTTGCAGTATCTGTCCGGTGAAGCTGTCTAAGGCAGGTCTTTGCTACAATGCGGAGGCAAATCTGATCCAGGACCGTATCCGTGACTGGATCGTGGAAATGCCAGAGAACGGCTTCCTTTTCCCGTTATTTAATGACAGAAGCACAGACATCCACGGCATGCTCTACTATTCTAAGAATGCAGAGCAGCTTCACGATATTTTTGTGGATGAAGTGTTTGGCTGTACTGCTCCGCTTTCCGCAGGCGGACAGCGTGATTCTTTCAACATGCTGGTGGAGGAAACCCTTGGTGACGACTGCCAGTATGACACCGTTATTGGAATCCATGAGAAATTGAACGAGATCATTGAAGCACAGAAAGATTCCCCAGACCCGGTTGTGCTCACTCAGTCTGAGGTGAAACGTCTCTTTGAGGACTGCGGTGTAGAAGACGAGAAACTGGAAACTTTTGATAACCAGTATGAGGCTGTAGCCGGTGAAAAAGCCACCATGGTAGCCTCTAATATTACCAATACCCGCAAGTTCGAGATCAAAACCCCGGACGTTGTGATCCACGTAGAGCCAGATAAAGTGGAACTGGTGGAGACCCGGATCATTGACGGCCGCAAATGTCTGGTGATTCCTATGGAAGACGTAGAGATCAACGGAATCCGTGTGCGGATGGGCGGGGAGAACGGTGACGATTCATCCATTGTAGCACCCGGTGAGGATGAAGAGTCCGCAGGAGTCCTTTAGGATAATGGTGATGGAACCTATTCAGATGAAAATGGCGTAGGCTACACCGACAATGGAGACGGAACCTGGACAGATGAGAATGGGAATAATTACACAGAATAAAAGGGGGTGGCTGAAAGAATTTTTCAAAAAACGGCAGGTCGTGTACCATCCCCGGACTGTGGAAATTTGGTGTTTGGCTTTTTAGTCAGGCACCATTTTTGTTTCTGGTCACGGATTGAACAGTAATCCATTTTTTTCGAATATAAGACTGGAAAAATCCTCTGTGGAATAAATTGTGCCACTGTGTTAATATAGAAGAAAATTGCAGAAAAGAGGAACCCATATGACCCTGGCACAACTTCGTTATGCGATTACGGTGGCGAATTCCAATTCTATGAATGAAGCTGCCCGGAATCTTTTTATATCACAGCCAAGTTTATCTTCGGCAATCCGTGAACTGGAGGAGGAAATCGGAGTAGAGCTTTTTCGCAGGACAAACCGTGGAATTTCCGTAACCCCTGAGGGAGAGGAATTCCTGGGCTATGCCCGCCAGGTGGTAGAGCAATACGAACTGATCGAATCCAAATACGTTTCCAAAGAACATACCAAGAAGAAATTCAGTGTTTCCATGCAGCACTACACCTTCGCAGTAAATGCCTTCGTGGAAATGGTGAAGCAGTTCGGAATGGACGAATACGAATTCGCTGTCCACGAAACCCGCACCTACGACATCATCACCGACGTAAAAGATTTCAAAAGCGAGATCGGCATCCTTTACCTGAACGACTTCAACCACAAAGTCCTGGAGAAACTTTTTCACGAATTCAACCTGGAATTCCACCCAATCCTGGAGTGCAGCATCTATGTCTACATGTGGAAAGGCCATCCCCTTGCTGACCGCGACCTGATCACCCTGGAAGACCTCCGCGAATACCCTTGCCTCTCCTTCGAGCAAGGCACCTACAACTCCTTCTACTTCGCCGAAGAAGTCCTGAGCACCTACGAATACAAACGCCTCATCAAAGCCAATGACCGAGCCACTCTCCTGAACCTAATGGTGGGTCTCAACGGCTACACTCTCTGCTCCGGAATCATCTGCGAAGAACTAAACGGCTCCGACTACTGCGCCGTGAAGCTAGACTCCGACGAGGTCATGACCATCGGCTACCTTGCAAGAAAAGGAACCACGATTAGCAAGTTAGGACAGAAGTACCTGGAAGAAATTGCCAAATACAAAGACAAAGCATTACGATAATCCACACACTTACATAAACTTCCATTTGGAACTAAAGCTGAACCTACCCCCCACTACACCCACCCCCCCCACTTTCAGTTTGGGCGGAAACAGCGCAGCGCCTTCCCGCCCAAACGTCCGCTTCGCTCAACTGTTCACCAACCAGTACACAGCCAGTGGGGGAGGGATAAATCTAAGCGAGCCATTTAAGGAGCGCCCTTAGTGGCGGTGAGATCCATGACTTACGGAGACTTATGCGAGAGGGCTCTCCCGAGCGCATTAGTCGCAGTTAGTCATTAGCTCACCAGAACGTTGCGACGGCGAGCGTGATTTATCCCTCCCCCGCTGGCGTCCACTTTAGCTATAGCCTTACCCTATAACTAGCCAAAACTTTTAAGAATTAACACTTTTACTCCAATTGTGTTATAGTAACCATATCGACGATGAAACACCACTTAAAGGAAAGAGGAAAGACATGTCTTCAATATTAATCCAAGATGTGAGCAAAACCTTCGAAACCAAAGACGGTTCCGTACAAGCCCTGAAACACGTAAGCCTCTCCATTGAAACCGGAGACATCTACGGAATCATCGGAATGTCCGGTGCAGGAAAAAGTACCCTGGTACGATGTATGAACTTTCTGGAAGTACCATCCGAAGGAAAAGTATTAATAGACGGAAAATCCCTCAGCGAATTTTCCCCAAAAGAACTCCGCAAAGAGCGAGAGAAAATAGGAATGATTTTCCAGCATTTTAACCTGCTCATGCAGAAAAACGTACTGGAAAACGTCTGCTTCCCACTGTACATCCAGGGGAAGAAAAAAGCCGAAGCAAGAGCAAAAGCCCTGGAGCTTCTGGAAATCGTAGGACTGGCAGACAGAGCGAAAGCATATCCCGCACAGCTCTCCGGTGGACAGAAACAAAGAGTGGCAATCGCCAGAGCCCTGGCCTCCGATCCACAGATACTGCTCTGTGACGAAGCCACAAGCGCTCTGGATCCCCAGACCACATCCTCCATACTTGAACTTTTGCAGGACATCAATCAGAAATTCGGAATCACCATTGTGATCATTACCCACCAGATGTCAGTTGTCCGTGAGATTTGTACTCATGTGGCAATTATGAAAGACGGTGAAGTAAAAGAACAAGGCCTTGTAGAAGAAATCTTCAGCCACCCGAAATCACAGGTAGCCAAAGAACTGATTAGCAAGGATTCTGGAAACGACGTAGAAAGCAAAAAGCTTACCCAGTCAGAAATCCAGGACGGCGAAATCGTTCGAATCGTATTCTCTGAGAACTCCGCATTCGAACCAGTAATCGCAAACCTTATATTAACCTTCCACGAACCTGTAAACATTCTGAAGGCAAACACCAAAAACGTAGGCGGTGTAGCCAAAGGAGAAATGATCCTCCAGTTCATGAGTGACAGTACCAATGTACCGGAGATGAAGAAATTCCTTACAGAACGTGGACTTGAGATAGGGGAGGCGAACTGATTATGTGGACGAAACAAGTAACCGATATGATAATCGCAGGTGTAGGGGAAACATTATATATGACCCTGTTTTCCACCTTCTTCGGATATGTATTTGGAATGCCCCTTGGAATCCTGCTGAAAGTATCCGACAAAGAGGGTCTGCGGCCAAACGCAGTACTATATAAGATCCTGGATGTGATCGCAAATATTTTCCGAAGCATCCCATTCCTGATCCTGTTGATCCTGCTCATTCCATTCACCAGATTTCTGGTAGGAAAAAGCTATGGAACCACAGCCACTATCGTACCCCTTACCATTGCGGCAATCCCTTTTATCGGACGAATGGTAGAGTCTTCCTTAAATGAGGTAGACCCGGGAGTTATCGAGGCTGCAAGATCCATGGGAGCAAGCAACCTTCAGATCGTATTTAGGGTAATGCTGGTAGAAGCAAGAACATCCCTGATCTCAGGAGCTACCATTGTAACAGGAACTATCCTTGGTTACTCCGCAATGGCAGGAACCGTAGGAGGAGGCGGACTTGGAGACATTGCAGTCCGTTACGGATACAACCGCTGGCAGACGGACATCATGCTGGTGACAGTTATCCTTCTGGTAGTACTGGTACAGATTTTCCAGACAATTGGTATGTTCATAGCCAACAAGCTGGATAAAAGAAAATAAGCCACAGATTATTTTATAAGAAATGGTATCTGTGAGCAGTAACCAAAATCGATAATTGACAGGAGTTTTTAGTAGCCCCTGTTTATTATAAAAAATGATTGTAATGTAGAAACTAAATATATTTTTCAAAAAATAAGGAGGAACTTTATTATGAAAAAATTAATCGCAGCAGCACTCACAGGAGCATTAGTACTTGGAACCGTTGGAACATCCGTTGTTTTCGCAGCAGATGATGACAAAACCATCACAGTAGCAGCATCCGAGACACCACATTCCGAGATCCTTGAAGCAGCAAAACCGATCCTTGAGGAAGAGGGATACGACCTTGAGGTAACGGTATTTGATGATTATGTACAGCCAAACGAAGTTGTAGAGAGCGGCGATTTCGATGCAAACTACTTCCAGCACATTCCATATCTGAACAGCTTCAACGAGGAAAAAGGAACCCACCTTGTAAATGCAGGCGGAATCCACTACGAGCCATTTGGAATTTATCCTGGAACAAAATCCAGCCTTGACGATATCGCAGATGGCGACACAATCGCAGTACCGAACGATACCACAAACGAGGCAAGAGCACTTCTTCTTCTCCAGGACAACGGAATTATCAAACTGAAAGACGGTGCAGGTCTTGAGGCAACTGTAAACGATATTGAGGAGAACCCATACAACGTAGAAATTGTTGAGCTTGCAGCTGAGCAGGTAGCGCGTGTTGCAGAAGAGACTTCTTACATTGTCCTTAACGGAAACTATGCACTTCAGGCTGGTTACTCTGTATCCAAAGATGCACTTGCATATGAGACCTCTGATTCCGAAGCTGCAAAAACATATGTAAACGTAATCGCAGTAAAAGAAGGAAATGAGAACAGCGACAAGATCAAAGCTCTTGTAGACGTATTAAAATCTGACGAGATCAAAGATTTTATCAACGAGAAATATGACGGAGCAGTTATCCCGTTCGAGGACAGCGATGACGCTGAGACAGGAGATGCTGAAGCAGCAGATGACGCTGACGAGACTGCAGCTGCAGAAGCTGACACAGCAGACGAGACAGCCGAGGAGACAGACGCTGAATAATCTGTAAAAATTAAACAGGGTTTTATTAAGAGAGTGATTATAAATCGGATTGAAATGCATTGGAAAAGATACATTTCAGTCCGATTTTTGCCTGTAAAAAAAGCAGTGTCCAATATATGGAACAGTACATAATTATGGAATAGGGTGACCTTCAGCCCTCTGCAAAAACAGTTGAAAAACCTTATAAAATCTGCTATTATAAAAACGAATTTTTGTAGGTATCGAGGTGAGGCCAAGTGAAAAAAAACGAATGTGCGAACCGGCTTGTCTGCCTGTTTTTCAGTGTGGCAGTTGCGGTTTTGTGTGTGCTTTTTGCAGGCATGGAAGCGAAGAGCATTATGCATGTTTACGATCTGAAACCGGCCTCAGCTTCTTTGATTTCACCAGAGCTTTCCAGAAGCACCCGGACAAGTGCAGAAGAACTGACAGGACTTCGGCAGGTGTCTGTAAGGCTGGAGGCGGACCAGCGCCTTCGCCACAGGTCAGGCGTGGAAATTGTGGTGCTCATCATGTTGGCAGTTCTGCTGGCGAATACCGTATTTTATAAAGCAAAGAAACGTCTGCTGACCAGAAATGATGCTGACGGCAGACGGTTTATTATCTGTTACATCCATCATCAGGATGGACAGAAACACTGAAGATCATATACCATTGTTTAATATTGCTGATTGCTGCAAGTGTTTTCATTATGAGTAAAGCATTGCAGTGGAGAGCAATTATTTTCCATGTAAACAAACGTATATGATTGGAGGTATGACACTATATGTTACTTAATATTTTTATAGGAGTAATGATTGTTGCAGCCATTGCTGTCGGCATCTGGATGGCATGGTTTGACAGTCATGGAGGAAAGAAATGATAGCACAGATTTTTGCAGTAGTAATTTTCCTGGCGATGTTCATTCTGATCATCACAGAAGTATGGGAAAGACATATTGTTACGCTGGGATGTGCGCTCCTTACATTGATTCTTGTATTTGGAATCTGTATGCACAGCCCCTCAGCAATTATTGAAACACTGAACATACATAGTATTTTTTCACCGGGATTCTGGCACACAGCAGGTGAAGCAAGCGAAGCTTCTGCTGGAATCAACTGGGAAACTATCGTGTTCATCGCTGGTATGATGATCATGGTAGAAGGCATGGCAAACTCCGGATTTTTCCGCTGGTTATGCATGAAGATCGCGAAACTGGTTAAATACCAGATTATCCCGATCTTTATCACATTTATGCTCCTGTCCTTTGTACTTGCTATGTTTATCGATAGTATCACCGTAATCCTGTTCCTTGCAGCGGTTACCGTAGAACTGTCACAGCTGCTGAAATTTAATCCGGTACCAATGATCCTTGCAGAGATCTTCTGCGCCAACCTTGGTGGATCCGCTACCATGTGCGGAGATCCGCCGAACATTATCATTGGAACATCACTTGGATTTTCCTTTGCAGATTTCGTGACAAACACAGGTCTTATCGCGGTGATCGCACTGGTGCTGGTTGTAATCTATTTTTACTTTATTTTCCGCAAAGAGCTTACCGAAAATGCGGGAAAAATTGATCCGTCTACGTTACCGGATCCGGAAGAAGCGATTGTAAGCAAGAAGGGTTTCACCATCAGCTGTGTGATCTTCCTCTGCGCTGTTGTCCTTCTGGTAACACATTCCCAGACAGGGCTTACCGTATCCTGTATCGGTGTATTTATCGCAGCAGTGACACTGATCACTTCCGGAAAAGATGCTTTGGACCTTCTGAAAAAGGTTGATTACAAGACACTGCTGTTCTTCGTAGGACTTTTCGTAGTTGTTGGCGGTCTGGAGCAGACCGGTATCCTTACGATCCTGGCTGGATTTATTGGAAAAGTCAGCGGCGGAAACCTGATGGTAATGATCGCCATCATTATCTGGGTATCTGCTATCGCAAGTGCATTTATTGATAACATTCCGTTTGCAGCTACCATGATCCCGGTTATTGACAGTCTGGCAGCCGCACAGGGAGTTGATATTTCCATTCTGGCATGGGCTCTTGCAATGGGTACTGACATCGGCGGAAGTGCAACCCCGATCGGAGCTTCTGCAAACGTAGTCGGTATCGCAACAGCAGCCAAGAGCGGTCACATGATCAAATGGGGAAAATACTGCAAGGCAATGGCACCTGCCACGATCCTGGTTGTCCTCGTTTCCATGCTGATGATTTATGCTAGATATTTATAATGCCATAAGGGGGAAGTGTAGAACTGTCAATTATCAGAGAAAAAGCAGTGCCAAAGATCTGGCATGCCATGAATAACTGACAGTTGGTCTTGCCCGCTTTTAACGGCATTTTATCCGGAAAAATCCGTGAAACAAGAGCGGATTTCTCTGGTTAGAAGGGAGGATACCATGAAAACACAAAAACAGGTGATCATTTCCATCGGACGAGAGTTCGGAAGCGCAGGCCATGAAATTGCAGAGCGAATCGCCAAGCGCTATGGACTTTCGTTATACGATCACAATCTTTTACGCGAGGTGGCAGACAGCCATAACGTAAATCCAGAAGAGCTGGAAATCTTTGACGAGATGAAGCACAACAAATTTCTTTACCGCACAGTGAAAGGAATGAGCAGTTCTCCGGCAGACAACGTTGCTATGATGCAGTTCAATTTTCTTCGGGAAAAGGCTGAAAAAGGAGAATCCTTTGTAGTTGTAGGACGTTGCTCTGAGACAATCCTGAAGGATTATGAGGGCCTGATTTCCATCTTCATTATTGGAGACATGGATCAGAAAATTGCCCGTGTAGCCCGTCTTTATGGAAAAACCGATAAAGAAGCTGAGCGTTTCATCAAAGAGAAAGACAGAAAGAGAAAGAAATACCACGACAGTCATTGCAATTCCAAATGGTCAGATTCCCATACCTATGATCTGAGTCTGAACAGCAGCACTCTTGGTGTGGAGGGAAGCGTTGAATTTCTTTCATCTTATATTGACAAAAGGATATCAAAAATGAAATAATAAGTTTAATGACAAAAGGTTCTGCCAGGACGCATACAAGTGTCAGGGCGGAACCTTTGTGGTTTTTGTGACCGCAGTCAGTAAGAGTAGTCAGAAATAGTTCTGATGTTGGGAAGGTGCTACCCTAAAGCCACGAACTCTCATTTATCCAGGAGGAAAATTTATGTTCACTGATGACGAAAAAGACTACATTATGCGTATGATCAAAGAGATTGCCCGTGTCCTTGCCAGCGTCATGCTTGGGAAAAAATATGTTCAGGTGGAATTGCCGGTAGAATCCAAATATCAGATTTCCGGAGACAAGCTTCACCATATGAAAACCATGGTGGACAGAGGCGAGATCAACGAGGCAGAGAACGAACTTCTTGACCGGATCGATTACGTTGACAAAGAAGCTCTGGCAGAAGCTATGTTTTTCTACGAATATGCTGCATCCAAAGGGGATGAATTTCTGGAAGCGCACAACTATTCCCTGGAGGAAATAAGGGATGGGATCCAGCAGCTGGCAGAAGATGCTGGATATGGAAATATTATAAATATGCTTGATATAAAATAGAATCTCTTGTGATATATGAAATACTGCGATTTTATTAAGTCTGCGCCCAAAAGTATTTTTGCCAAGTGGGAGCGCCATAGGCGTGGAACAGCTGACTTTCCTATATGGAGATGTCGCCGACAGGCGGCATGTCCGTTTAGAGTGAAATTGTGATCACGCTTAAAATGATGAGGAGATTATAAGATGTTTCTTGAAAAAAACAGAGACCGGATAGAAAAAGACTTTGAAGATTTTTCCAGGGAACTGCCAGGAAAAGCGGAAGAGATAAAGAAGAGAATGGAAGCACTAAGTCCTGATATTGTGATCGGAATGAAATATCTGTACAGCAATATGCCCTACAGCGATGTGGGAAACTATACCTTTGACACTTATCTGGATTATGTGCAGCAGGGAATCTATCTCTGGGAAAATTCCCCTTATGTAAAGAATTATCCAGAGTTTTATTTCCTGAATTACGTGCTTTTTCATCGGACAAATGATGAAGAAATCAAACCATGCCGTACCTATTTCTGGAAAAAAATAAAGGATAAGGTCCAGGGGAAGGCCATGGTGGAAGCTGCACTGGAAATCAATCACTGGTGTGCGGGAGAAGTGATGTACCAGGGAACGGACATGCGTACCGGCTCCGCACTGGAAATTTACAGAAGCGGTGTAGGCCGCTGTGGTGAGGAAGCCGTCTTTGTGGTAAATGTAATGCGAAGTGCCGGAATCCCTGCAAGACCAGTGTATGTGCCGAGATGGTCCCACTGTGATGACAACCACGCCTGGGTAGAGGTCTGGTGCGATGGCGACTGGCATTATCTGGGAGCTTGCGAGCCAGAAGCTGTTCTGGACAAGGGCTGGTTTACCAATGCAGCATCCAGGGCCATGATGATCGGCTCCAGATGGTATGACCGCGCTATGCCAGACGAAAAAGTGATCGGAAAAGACGGAATGAACCGGATCATCAATCTTCTTGGTAAATATGCCAAAACCAGGTGGATCACTATTACAGTGGAAGATCTGGATGGAACTCCGGCTGCTGGGGCAAAAGTACGGGCTGAGGTAATGAACTATGGGGAATTTTCCCCGATTGCAATAATGGAAGCAGACAAAAATGGCTGTATTTCCTTTGAAACCGGTTTTGGAAGCCTGCTGATCTGTGCTGTTTATGATGGTGCTTACGGGGAAAAGGTAATCGACACAAGAGAGGACGACCATTTTACCTGTACTCTTGGTGAGGAATATGAGGATGAGCTTTGGGTGGATTTTGACATGAATGCACCGGAGGATACCGGCAGAATAAGATGGAATATTACCCAAGAACAGGAAGAAGAGAATAATCACCGGATTGCCGCTGAGGCAGAACACTGCCGCCGTAAGATTGAGAAATTCCAGCCGCTGTGGAAGCGCTGCCTTTTTGGACATACCATGAAGGAAGTGGAGCCTATGATGGCTGTTTTGTCTGAGAAAGACAGAAGGGATGCTTTTCCAGAAGTGCTGGAGGGCCATTATCAGGAGGCCTCGGTTTATCGCGAATTTAATCCAGATGAGATTTACATTCCATATGTATGGAATCCCCGCGTGGAAAATGAGGTCCTTACCAGGTGGAGGAAGAAGATCCTGGGCTATTTTGACAAGGGGCAGAGGGATGCTTTTGAAGCGGATCCCAAGAGCATCTGGACCTGGATCGAAGAGAACATTTCAGTCCGCAATGACAAAGAGCGCCTGACTGCATACACCACTCCTGGTGCAGCACTGGAGCTTGGAATTGCCGGAGAGAAATCCCACAAGGTGCTTTTCGTGGCAATCGCCAGAACCCTGGGAATCCCGGCACGTCTGAATCCTGCTGATGGAGCTATTGAATATTGGGATGGAATGAGGTTTGTAGCAGTATTGGAAGAGAGCCGGAAGGAATCCCATCTTACAGTCTTCGCCGGGGAAAAAGGGGACTGGAATTATTTCCAGAACTGGACCATTGCGGTGACAGACGGAAGAGGATACCTTACCCTGGATTTCAGCGACCGCAAGTGGGAAGCTGGAAAACTGGAATTGGATATCATGCCGGGAGATTACCGGATTCTGACTGGAAACCGTCTGCCAAACGGAAACATTCTGGGAAAAAGATACGATTTTCATATTGAAAAAGATGAGACGAAGCGGGTGGAACTGGAGCTTCGGGAGTATTGTCTGGAGGAAATGTTCAACCGTCATTCCATTCCGGATTCCAAGCTGACCGATCGGGCTGGAAATCAGGTGCTGGTGTCCAAATTGACGGGAAAAATAAGCGGAGATGCTGCCAAATGTGAGAATGGCATGGCTGAACGAGGCATCCTCTTCTGGCTGGAAGAAGACCGTGAGCCTACTGTGCACATTCTTAATGAAATGATGGATTTGAAAGAAAAATATGAAAAAATACAAAAACAGATTATATTTATCCTTCGCAGCGAAGAATCTTTAAAAAATGCTACTCTGGTGAAATGTCTGGAACTGTTCCCTGAAATTCAGGTGTACTTCCACGATTTCGGCAAGGACAAGGAAATGACCGCCCGCCGCATGTACGTAGATTCCGGGAAGCTGCCGCTTATGACCATTACCGAGGGCAAATGCCAGGGTATCTTTGCAGCAGCTGGATACTCCGTGGGTATGGCAGATATGTTGGTGAGGATTTTTGAGGCATGAACCGGGATCAGATCAAATACGTAGCCATGTTTACCATGCTATTAAACCATATTGCAAACGTTTTCCTGGAACCAGGTACCTTTCTTTTTGAGGTGATGGTGGACGTGGGTTATTTTACCGCTATCACCATGTGCTACTTCCTGGTAGAAGGCTACTGCTACACCCGCTCCAAAGAGAAATACGGCAAACGGCTTCTGCTGTTTGCCCTGATTTCCGAAATCCCCTTCTGTCTTGCATTTACAGAAGAAGGAACCATAAGTTTCGTAAGCATGAACATGCTATTCACTCTTTTCCTGTGCTTCCTGATTCTCTATGCAATGGAAAAAATCCCTTCAGGAACCCGGCAGACACTCTGCATCTTGGGCCTGGTATTTGCCTCCGCCTACAGCGACTGGGCCTTTCTTGCCCCTATCTTCACCTATTGGTTCGCAAGCTGTGGCCTCCGGGATGCACAGGGGAAAATGCTGCCAGCCGGCGGCCGGAATGCTGATCAGAAAAGCCATCTGGCTGGCGGCCAGAATCTTGAACGAAAAAAACTTTTATGGAAGGTTTTCAGAAAGGCAATGCTGTTCTTTGGTCTGTTAAACCTTGTAGAAAATATGGAGCAGACCACTCCTGCCAGGGCTGTTATCCAGTCCCTCGGCGCCACCGCCGGAATTCCGCTCTCAGCACTTTGCATCATCTATCTCTACAACGGAAAGCGCTCCGAAAAACATCGAACCTTTTCTAAGTGGTTCTTCTACATTTTTTATCCGGCACATTTGCTAATATTAGGTATATTGAGAATTGCTATTTAGTGTGTTGAAAGTTGTTCAAGGCGGACGCATTCGGACAATGGTATTACTCACTCGCCGGCGCGTTGCGCCGGCGAGTGAGTAATACACATTGTCCAAATGCGTCCGCATTAAAGAACTTTTAATCAACTAAATAGCAACTTAGAAAACCTTGTACAATAAAACCGGCTATGCTAAAATAAAGAAAGATTTCAGGGACAAAGCAGTTTGTCCCTTGTTTTACGTTTGAAGAAAGGACACCCTATGTTTCACATAATCCCCAACAATTTTTTTGTTCCGCTATCCTCGCCAAACCGAATTGTGTACTGGGAATGTATCAGCCGCCTTTTTGCCATTATGGAACACCAGTTCTCCTTTGGCGTGGAAAGAGAAGTGCTGGTAGACGAGCTGGAATTTTATTTTGGACAGGAAAATGCGGCCCAGCTGGTGGAAGAAGAATTCCAGGCTGATGACAGCCGAAGCCGGGCTAACGGCATTTTGCGCCGCCTGGAATACTACGGCTGGATCGAAGTGGAAACAGACAAAAGCTACGTACAGCGTGTAAACTTCAAGGAATACGCTGTGAAAATAATCAAAACACTCCTGGATATCGCAGATGGGAAACAAATTGAATACCAGGGGTACATTTATACCATCTACAGTCTGGTAAAAGGCACCATGGATAAGCCGGGTATCGTGCTCATGCAGATCTGGGAAAACACTGACTACCTGATCACTGGTCTGAAAAACCTCAATTCCAACATCAAACACTACATTGATGACCTTACCAGACACAGCACGGTTGCCCAGATTATGGATGCACTGTTTAACGACTACATTACCAATATTGTAGACAAAGCCTACCACCGCCTGTTGACTTCTGACAATGTTTCCAAGTTTCGTCCGGAAATTATGCAGTGCCTGGAGAAAAAAAGCCACAATGAGGAATTTCTGGAAAAGGCATCTGCAGAGATTGCAGCTATCCGGGAGGTTTCCGAGGAAGAGGGGCGGGAACTGACCTACCGTTATCTTCACGAAATTATTGAGGCTTTCCGCAATATGGACGAGATTCTTCAGGAAATCAACCAGAAAAATACCCAGTACCAGCGAGCTGCCATCAACCGTGCTAAATTTCTCCTGGCAGGAAATGAAGATGTGCGGGGGCAGTTGAAAGAAATACTCATGGGAATTAATGAAGAAATCAACCGGGAAAATATGGATCTTGGGGGAATCTACCGCATTGATTTTCTGGATGATCTGGTGCGTATTTGCCAGTGTTCTATTCTGGAACAAAGTTCTCTGTATCTGGCAGTAGAAGGGAAAAAGGAATTCATTCCCTCCAGTCTGGAGAATGAGGAACCAGACGAAGAGCTTCGCCGTGAGAAAATGAGAAAGATGGCAGAAAAGATCCGGAAAGTGATCAGTGTAGAGAAAATTCAGAACTACGTAAACCGTTATCTGGCGGAAAAAGATGAGCTGGAAGCAAGCCAGCTTCCTCTCAATAATGAAGAGGATTTTATCAAACTGATCTATGTGCGCCTTTACGGTCAGCGCAAAAATATGGGATATGTAATAGAAACTCTGGAAGAACGGGAAGTAAACGGCTACCGTTTCAAAGATTTTCGGATACGGAGGAGAGAAAATGGAATATCTGGAAGGAATGCTGCAAAAAGAAAAGGATAATTTCAGCAGGGTTTGCAACCGTCTTCTGGGAACCTGCTTTTTGTGCAAAGGAAACCAGAATACCAAAGCAGATTATTATTTTGTGCTGAAATACAGGAAAGAATTTAAAGAATATCTGGGCGTTCTTGGCTATCGCCTTGAGATAAACGAGGAATATGGAGTGATTCAGCTGACCAGTCCGAGAGGGTATAACCGGATGAATCTGAAGCTTTATGATTCCATTGTACTTCTGATCCTGCGAATCCTTTACGATGAAAAGAAGCGTGAGCTTTCCGCAATAGAGGAGGTAATCGTGAACCTTGGAGACATTCAGGATAAGTTTGTGAGTCTTAATATCCGTGACAGATTAATCGACAAAACCACCATGCGAAATGCCCTGAGCCTGTTCCGAAGATATCAGATCGTGGAGCTTCTGGATAAGGATATGGGAGATGAAGAATCTCGTGTTCTGATTTACGACTCCATTCTGATGGTGGTACGTGCAGAAGACATTAAGGCAGCATATGAGAAACTGGAGACATACAGAAAGGGAAGAAACGAAAGCGATGAAGAAACTGACGAGGATGAAGCTGATTAACTGGCACAGGTTTAATAACTGTACCATAGAGTTTGGAGATTCTACTCTTTTATCTGGTGAAAACGGTGCTGGAAAATCCACTCTTCTGGACGCAATCCAGTTTGTGATCATCTGTTCCACCGGTTATTTTAACAAGGCGGCCCACGAGAATGGTAAGCGAAGGCTTACCGGATATATCCGCTGTAAAACAGGAAAAGAAAACCAGCCTTATGAGCGTACCGGCGAGATCAGCGCTCATGTTGCCCTGGAATTTTATGAGGAAAGCAAGGATAAATATTTCATTATCGGTGCTGTTGTGGATTCTGCTTCTGAGGGCCAGGAGACTACAGTGCGGTATCTGATGGAGAATACCAGGATCTCAGATGATCTTTTCCTGTACGGAAACCAGGTGAAATCCATTGCAGAATTCCGTGGTTCCAACATTGATATCCGCCAGTGGTGCAAGACCAATGTGGAAGCCCGTAGAATGGTCACAGCAAGACTTGGAAGGATTGAAGATAAGTTCTTTCGTCTGATTCCAAAAGCGCTTGCATTTAAGCCAATCGACGATATTAAGGACTTTGTTTACTCTTACGTGCTGGATGAAAAAGAAGTCAATATTGATGTACTTCGGGAGAATGTGCGTACTTATCAGGATATGGAACGTACCCTTGATAACGTGAAAAAACGCATGAAAAAACTGAAAAAAATACAGGAATTGTACCAGCGTGTACAGGAGCGTATTGAAAAGGACAGGATGTACGAGTATTTCCTGAAACGTAGTGATCTGGAGCTTGTGGAAGGACAGCTTTCCAGTCTGGAAACTGCCAGAAAGAACGAAGAAATCCGTCTTTCCCAGGCGAAAGCCCAGTTGGAAATGCTTCAGAAAGAGCGCTCTGAAAAGCAGGAAATTGCCACAAATATTCGTGTAGAACTGCGTCATAACCAGGAATTTGTAGCTTTGGAAGAGGAGAAAAAAGAGCTAAAAAGGCTTCAGGATAAGAGACAGGAAGCTATGAATGAGGGGACGGAATTGAAGAAGAGCGTGGCTCAGGCGGCCAGGGACTGCGAGAGTTTATTGCGGACTATGGGGGCAGGGGACACTTCCGGATATTCTGCAGCAGTTTCTGCCGAAATGAGTCAGTCTGCAAATGCAGAAAATGGAACTGGCGCAGATTTCGCTTCCTGTATCCGTGAATACCGGAAAAAACTTCAAACTCTGGATGGTGATATCAATGTAACAGAAATAAAGAGCCTTACAGATGATGTGATCCATTTCAAACAGATGCGCTATGGAGAACAGCAGGAAGAGCAGGCGCAGCTGAAGATCCGGCTGAATCAGAACCAGACAGAATGGGAGAAATTAAGCAAAAAGATCAATAAACTGAAACGCAAAAAGCTGACTTATCCATCTGGTGTAGAACTTCTTGTGGAGTCTGTACAGGAAGAATTTGCGGGCATTGGAAGAGAAATCCAGCCTGGAGTGCTCTGCGAAATGCTGGAAATTAAGGATGAGGAATGGCGAAACGCAGTGGAGGGGTATCTGAATACGCAGCGTTTTTACGTGCTTGTAGAACCGGAGAACTTCGATATTGCACTTGGTATTTATGACCGTCTTCGAAGAGAGAAAAAGGTTTACGGAGTAGGTCTGATCAACACGAAAGATCTGGAAAAATACGACACTGCGCCTGCTGGAACTCTGGCAGAAGTAGTCACCTCCCAGAACAAATATGCCCGTCAGTACAGCAACATGATCCTTGGAAAAGTACAGATGTGCGAGCGTTACGAAGACCTGAAAAAGTATTCTGTTTCTATCACAAAGGGCTGTATGAGATATCAGAACCGTGTGGCAAGTGCCATCAAACCAGAGGTATTTCGTGTGCCGTTTATCGGCAAAAATGCTTTTACCGTACAGCTGGCACAGGCTGAAGAAGAATTTCAGAAGCTTAGTGAAACAATGGAAAATCAGGAGAAAAAGCTGTCTGACACAAAAGAGATTCTGGGACTTCTTTCTACAGAAAGTGACGTGGATATTAAGTACCGTCTGGATGTGATCGCTACCCTTCGTATGTTAAATAAATCCATTGATAAATGTGAGGAAAATATACGAAAACTGAAAGAAAATTCCACCCTGATCCAGAAGCAGCTGCAGCTGGATGAGCTGGAAAAAGTGCTTAGGGGATTGGATTACACCATCAGCTCCGACACGGAAAAAATCGGTGGAATGCGTGCCCGAATCCAGGATTTGGTTGCCAGAAAACAGACACTTCTGGAAAAACAGGTTACCGGAAAGAGTGAGGTAACCGCTCTTGCAGCAGATGCGGGAGAACGTTTAAATAGCTGGAATCGGGAATATAAGGAGGCTCTGGGAGTAAGATCAATTGAGCAGTTTCAAAGTGAATATTTTTATAAACTGCCTTCTAATAAGAGAAAATATAACAGTGAGAGATGTCAGATTGCCAAAGACAATATGATAAATGCCATGGTGGAATATAAGACCGAGCATGATTTTGGTGCAGCTGCCAGTCTGGAAGGTTTTCCTGAATTTGAGGCGGTGTATGAACGTTTGAAAAACTCTGAACTTCTTGATTATGAGGAGAAAGTACAGTCTGCCCATAAAGCGGCAGAAACAGAATTTCATGAGCAGTTTCTGGCGAAATTACAGGAGAATATGAAGCTTGCACAGGGGGAATTTAAGGAACTGAACAAGGCGTTAAAGGGCATTGATTTTAGCAGTGAACGCTATGAATTCCAGTTTATGCCAAGTAAGAAATACCGCAATTATTATGAAATGATCATGGATGATTTCAATGTGACACAAGGCGAATCCCTGTTTTCGGGAATTTTCCATGAGGCTCATAAGGATGTAATCGAGGAGCTGTTTGAACAGCTTTCGGTAAGTGGAGATAACAGTGCACAGGCTCTTGACGAGTTTACGGATTACCGTACTTACATGGATTATGACATTAAGATCATTCATAATGACGGCACCTATTCTTACTATTCCAAGGTATGTGAAGAGAAGAGCGGCGGTGAGACACAGACCCCATTCTACGTGACAGTTGCGGCTTCTTTTGTGCAGCTTTACAGCAATAATATTGGTGGCGAGGCAGCTGGGCTGGTACTTTTTGATGAGGCCTTTAATAACATGGATGATGAAAGAATCGGCGGCGTTTTGGAATTCCTGAGACGCCTTCCATTACAGCTTATTATCGCCGCTCCTCCAGATAAGATCCAGTATATCGGCCCGGCTATGGATGAAGTGATGCTGGTAATGACAGATCAGAAGCAGAGTTATGTGGAGGAATATCATAACGCGGTGTAGGCCCTGTTTGAAAAATCATTCCCATAATCTGCACGCACCAGTATGGTTGACAGTTGTTGTGTTTTTTTGAGATGATTCCACAATTCACAGTTGCACAGTGGCAGATTAAGCGGTAAAATAAACGAAAATAACGCAGAGGAGGTATCGCATATGACAACATTGGAAATTCTGGACCGTCTGCAAGGGGATGCACTGAAAGATGGTGAACTTCGAAAAAAGCTTTTGGAAACCCGTTTGGAAAAGGATCCTCTCACTGTTTTTTGCAGATTATGCAGGGAACTTGGCTATGAATTGTATGAAATGGACCTGGTATCTGCCGGAGAAGACTTCTATGCTACCATGCGCCGCAGTACCAATGGCGGCGGAGAAAACTCCCCGAAGCTGGAGGGGGAAGATGACTTCTATGAGCTTTTGATGGCAAGCCTGGAGGCAGCAGAGAAAGCAGAATAGAATTGGCTCAAATTGACATCAACTATGAGTGCTTTAGGTAAGCCAAAAGCATTGTGCAAAACGTTATGTAAACTAAAAGGACGACAGTTGAAAACCTAAATTTCGTTGAAAATTAGAGTGAAATGTCTGTTATAGATTGAAAAACAGGGAGTGTGTATGGCAGAATTAACGGAATTGCAGAAGCAGTTATTCGAATTACAGGATATAAAATATCGGGATTTCCACAGCAAATTAATGCCCGAAACAGCCAAGGAAAAGATTATTGGAATCCGTACTCCTGTGCTTCGGAATTTTGCAAAAGTATTCGCCGGTACTCCGGAATCAGAGGACTTTTTGCAGCAGCTTCCTCACCAGTTTTATGAGGAAAATAACCTTCATATGATGCTGATCACTGGGATAAAGGACTATCCGAAATGTATGGAAGAAGTACAGCGATTCCTGCCCTATATCGACAACTGGGCCACCTGTGATTTCCCAGAGCCAAAGTGTTTCCGCAAGAACAAAAAAGCAGTATTAGAAGAGGTCCGGAAGTGGATCGCCTCCACTGAAACCTACACTATTCGCTACGGGATCGGTATGCTTATGCGCCTTTTTCTGGACGAGGATTTTTCCCCGGAGTATCTTGAAATGGCAGCTGGCGTACAATCACAGGAATATTATGTAAACATGATGATCGCCTGGTATTTTGCCACCGCGCTGGCCAAACAATGGGATGCTGCAGTCCCTTATATTGAGCAGCACAGACTGTCGGAATGGGTACATAAAAAGACTATCCAGAAGGCGGTAGAAAGCTATCGGATTACGTCTGAACAGAAGGAATATTTGAAAGGCTACCGTTAAAAATAGGATTTTATGGTTTAGAGCCTGAGAAATGAAAAACGCCAGAATGAAAAGCTTTATCAAGCGGTAAAGCGAATTTCATTCTGGCGTTTTGTATTTATGCAGGCATAAGATCCTGGTGGCTGCCGCAAATCAGCGGAAGCTCTTCAGCCAGTTCACCAGGGAATCATGCCAGATATTGTCATAAACGGTTTTCTTCATCTGGTCGGTTACCGGACCATTGTTTGCCATTTTCGCAAGGATTCCGGCTTGAAGCTCTTCTACGGTCATGTCCTCTGGGGACTTGGACCAGTCTACGGTTATCTGAGATTTTTCGGAGGCTGGTTCGGATGCGGTAGTAGTATTAGATGTTGTACCATCAGCTGCTTTTTCAGAAGCATTTGCGGTGCAATCAGAGTTACCTACAGTAGTCGCAACCGTTTCCTTTATGCTGTCCGTATTCGCAGCATTTTTCAGTGCCTGAGAGATCGGAGTTGTATTTTGCTCTGCGACAGTGGCAGCAGCTTCCTCTTTTGTCTGGTCTGCGTTGTCAGCCTTAACTGTTGTATTAGTAGTTTCCGGTGTCTTTGCATTCATCTCTACCGGCTTATACTCTGGCATATCCCCAGCCGGAACCCAGATATTGCCGCTGTTTCCGGCAACGGTTACATGAATGCGTCCATTTTCTACAGAAACTTTTTCACCGGTCAGAGTACCTACATACTCAGCTGCATTTCCAGCAGCCAGATCCATAGAAGCGGCATTGTCATCATTATTTACAGTGACGATCACACGCACCCCATCCAGGTCACGGGCAAAAGCATACTGGCGGTTGGTGAGCATAAGCTCTGCATAGCTTCCATAATTAAGAGCCGGTGTATTCTGGCGGACTTTTCCAAGGGCAGCAATAAGAGCTGTGCAAGGATTTTTCTCCACTGCGTCAGCATAATCAGCAAGATTTAAGGCTGGTCTTAAGCTGTCATCTGAGGTTCTTTCCTTACGTCCCTCAATTCCAAATTCAGAACCATAATAAATACTTGGAACTCCCGGAAGGGTGTAGAGAAGCACATGAACTGGAGCAAAATGCGCCTTATTGGAAAGTTTGGTGTAAATTCGTTCTACATCATGGTTGTCCACGAAATTATAAAGATCAAGGTCGCCCATGTTCTGCAGATATTTTACAGTGTGCGCGATCTCAAAATAGTTATGGTCATTGTGTCCGCTGTAAAGAGCCTTGTGAAGTGCATAATTTGTAACACTGTGAAGGGTGCTGCCATTTACCCAGCGGCTGTAATCGCCGTGGATGACTTCGCCCATCAGCCAAAAATCCGGTTTCACTTCCTCAGCGGTGCGGCGCAACTGTTTCATAAAATCAAAGTCCAGAACGTCCGCAGCGTCAAGACGGATACCATCCACATCAAATTCAGAAACCCAGAAACGGATCACATCGCAGATGTAGTTCTGCACATCAGGATTGCGCTGGTTTAATTTTACCAGAAGATTATATCCGCCCCAGTTTTCATAGGAAAAACCATCGTTGTATTCGGTATTTCCAGAGAAGTTCACATTACAGTACCAGTTTACATAAGGTGAATTCTGTCGCTTCTCCTGAATATCTTTAAATGCGAAAAAGTCACGTCCGGTGTGGTTGAATACGCCATCGAAGATAACCTTGATCCCTTTTTCATGGCAGGTTGCAACGAAATTCTTCAGATCCTCGTTGTCACCCAGACGGGAGTCAAGCTTCCTGTAATCAGTAGTCTCATAACCATGTCCCACACTTTCAAATAAAGGACCTATATATAAAGCGGTGCACCCGATTTCTTTAATATGATCGATCCACGGAAGAAGCGTATTCAACCTATGCACAGGCTCCCCATACTCATTCTGCTTCGGCGCCCCAGCCAAACCCAATGGATAAATGTGATAAAAAACTGCCTCGTTATACCAACTCATGTCTAACACCTCTGTCGTTTAAAATAAATTTGTACATTCAACGTTTTCTATAATAGCAGATTTTAGGAGCTTATTCCATATAAAATTGAAATCCACCCAAAACCCGACGCTGCGCTAATCCCGTGGGGCGAAGCCCCACCGCCCCAAGGAGTAAGAGCGGGCGGAGCCCTCGGCACATGGGGCACCACGCAAAAAATCCACCGTCCCGGAAACACTGCCGGTTCGGTGGATTCCCATTTCCACACTTTTAGGAAAGCAAAAAGTTCTCTACAGCAATGGCCGTAGACCCGATATATTTTTTCTTTTTCCGGAAGGTGCTCTTCACGCAGAACTGTTCCGGCAGGGTGGAGTTTATTTCAACTAACTGTTCGGTAAAAAGAGACACAATAGAATCGTGCTCGAAAATATCCCCAAAAAGCACCAGCTTATCCGGTGCCAGGATAAGAATGGCATTGTTGGTCACTTCTGCAAGATCAAAAGAGCACTTGGAAACATACTCCCGAAGCTCCTGATTGGGATGATTCAGATAACTCTCCAGATTGGCAGAGCAAGGCTCTCCCACAGTTTTGGAAAATTCCAGAATATCCTTCCCATTCTCAGAGTGCATCAGCTCTTTAATGTGATCAATAATCGCCGCCTCAGAAATCAAAGTCTCCAGACATCCATTCCGTCCACAGATACATTTCGCTCCTTTTCCCTTGGCAAAGTGATTATGCCCAATCTCAGAAGACTGATAATTATATCCCTTGTAAATATGTCCGTTGATCGCAGTAGCAGAACCCACTCCAGGTCCCCACTTCAGCATCAGGATATTCTGTGCGTTCTCAATATTCGTTCTATAAAGAAGCTCACTCTGGAGAAAGGCACAAACATTGCTCTCCACAGTAATAGGAAATGGAAGTTCATTCTCCAGCAGTTCCTTAAAAGGAACCGGCCCCTCAAAAACACGATAAGGGTGAAGGGCAATTCCCTCCAGGTGGTTTACCGGTCCGATCACAGAAACACCGGCACCCAGGATCTGATTCAAATGGATAGAATGATTCCACAAAATCTTGATACACTCCTTGGCAAGCTCTGAGCAGAACTCCTTCTTATTCCAATTAGAAGAAAATGTAAAAGGCTCTTCCACAATGAGCTTTCCGTGAAGGTTGGTAATGGCGATATTAACAGATGCCGGATGTATGTCAAAGCAGACGATGTACTTCCAGTTATAATTAATCTTTAATGGGCTTTGTTTGCGTCCCGCCTTCTTATTAGGAGAATCTACACTTTCTTCACACTGTATGATAAGACCACTTTCTAAAAACTCGTTTACTATAGATGTCACTGCCGCTGTTGATATTCCGAGAAAACTGGCTATTTCCGTGCGGGAAAGGGATTCGTTGGCGAAAAGCAGCCGCAGCGCATTCAGGCGGTTATTTGCTTTTGTCTCAAGGAACGCAGAATTGATATTATTCATACGGTACGAATGCTCCTTCCTGTCTTATGGAATGCATTTATAAAGAATCTTAATTATTTGAATAGTTAAGATTCTTAATTAAATAAAAATGCTTACTGTAATTATACGAGATATATCTATATAATGCAAGGGAAAAAATGGGAAAATCCAAATTGGTCATATTATTGAATGACAAAATGCACAAAAACAAATCAAAATATATGTATAATTGTACAGGTTGACAAATGAATAACGATATAGTATGATACAACCATATTAATTAACAAAGTTGATTAATAAAACGTACACATATTCAGTAAACAAAATGAAGGAGGTATTTTATGAACAAAACAGCAAAGAAGGTTGTAGCAACAATTTTAACAACGGTCATGACAGTGGGGGCTGCCACCGTTGTATCCGCTGATGATCTTTCCATTACATTAAGCCATCAGCCCTACAGCCACGCACTACCATCTTACATTGGGGAAGGATTACAATCGGGATCCATGCGATCGGAGGGATTGGTCGGATAATTTCAAATAATGGGTTCAGCAGGAAATCTGCCACTTTGTAATATCCCATGATCCATCCCAGTGGAACACCGATTATAGTTGCGATAATAAAACTTGTAAGAGCAAGCTTTAAGCTCTGGAAGAAATGCTGTGGAAGTGTGGAACCATCTGGATTTGCATTTGTCAGTTTATATATAAACGTCTCCACAACTTCTGACGGAGCATTCAATGATCTGTGTGAAACCCAGCCAAGCCGCACAGCGGCTTCCCAGACTCCAAAAAATATAACAAGTCCCAGAATACTGAGCATTCTGTATTTCATCTTTCCATTAGAACGTTTATTCATATGTTTATATCCCAATCACCTTTCCGATGTTTATAAGTAATGCCGGCATAAAAACAGTTTCTGTTCTCATACCGGCAATACACGTTTACAGAAATTACTCCATAGAAATACCTTTTTCCACTGCTATTGCACGAATGAATTCGCCATCAACAAAACCGTTTTCTTTTAATGTAGTCATGTCATCGTCTGTGTAGGTTCCCTGATCGATAAAGAACTGAACGATCTTATTAACAACTTCATCAGCTTTTGTATTTCCAGCTTCGCCTTTGAAGTATTCAACATTCTCTTCCAGAGTAGGAAGTGGTCTGTCCTCTACGAAACGTCTTGCTAGTTCCTCATCTGTGTCAATTCCGTTATCCAGCTGCATCTGAAGCAGATATTCACTCTGGGTATCGATATCGTCTTTGTATTTTTCGGAAATTTCGTAATAATTCTTAACCCATGCATAAACTGCATCCCAGTTCTCTTCGATTGCCTGCTCGGAAGCAACGAGAACGGTTGGCATTGTCTCGCCGGAAGCCTCACCGCTGGAAGCTTTTACCCAGCCTTCTTCCTCAGCCTGATAGGACTGTGGATCCCAAAGAGCTACGATGTCGCCCTGGCCAGCTTTGAATGCGGTGTATGCGGATGGAACATCCATGTGTACGATACTTACATCGTTCTGGGTAAGTCCCATAGCACTTAAGGTTGCGATCAGCATATAGTGAGCACTTGCAGTGGCAAGGAAGCGGAGCCGGAAACCGAGAAACCAACAGAGCAGCCCAAAGAGAAAGGCAATACAGGCGGGCTTGTGCTTTTCCTTGTCGTGGCACTTCTTGGCGGCGGGGGCGCGTTCTATTATTTTAAGTTTATGAAGCCAAAGCAGAACGTCAAGGGCGACACCGACCTTGAAGATTTCGATTTTGACGATTACGACGAGGACGAGGGGGACGGGCTTTCTGATGAAGAACAGGAGGACGAGGAAGCATGAGGCTTTTCACCGAAAATCCTTTGGAAAAAATGATGGTACAAAGACCCACCGGGCGGCGTGACAGTGCGCCGCCCGTTCCAAAATCCCCGGCGTGTGTGCGCTGCCCTTATAAGGCGCAATCCCCCTGTATCGGCTATTGTCTGAAACAGGCACAGGAGAAGAAGCACACCGCGCCGGAACGCTGAAAGGAGGATTTTTTCATGGCACTTAGACTTGTGATTGCAGAAAAGCCGAGCGTGGCGCAGACTATCGCCGCCGCGCTTGGCGTTAAGGAAAAGAAAGACGGATATATCGAGGGCGTCGGCTACCTCATTTCATGGTGCGTCGGGCATTTGGTACAGCTTGCGGAAGCTGCCGCCTACGGGGAGCAATATAAAAAATGGAGTTTTGACAGCTTACCCATTCTGCCGGAGGAATGGCAGTACGCCGTTGACCCGGACAAGGGGAAGCAATTCAAGACCTTAAAAGAGCTTATGCACCGCGCCGACGTTTCCGAAGTGGTGAACGCCTGCGACGCGGGGCGCGAGGGAGAATTGATTTTCCGCTTTGTCTACGAAGCGGCGGGCTGCAAGAAGCCCATGCGCCGCTTGTGGATTTCCTCAATGGAGGACGGGGCGATTAAGGCGGGCTTTGCTTCCCTCAAAGACGGGCGGGACTACGACGCGCTCTTTGCGTCTGCCCTCTGCCGCGCAAAGGCTGACTGGCTTATCGGCATTAACGCCACCCGGCTTTTCTCCTGCCTGTATGGAAAGACCTTGAACGTGGGGCGCGTCCAGACCCCGACCTTAAAAATGCTCACCGACCGGGACGCGGCTATCTCCCATTTCCAGAAAGAAAAATATTATCATGTTCGCCTTGATTTATCCGGCGCGGAAGCGGCAAGCGAAAGGATTTCAGACAAGGCAGAAGCCGACGCGCTGAAAGGGGCTTGCGAAACAGAAACGGCGGTATGCGTTTCCCTTACCAGAGAGAAGAAAACCGCAGCCCCGCCGAAGCTCTTTGACCTTACCTCTTTGCAGCGGGAAGCGAACCGCATTTTCGGCTACACCGCGAAACAGACCCTTGACCTTGCACAAGCCCTTTATGAAAAAAGACTGCTTACCTATCCGAGGACGGACAGCAGCTTTCTTACTGACGACATGGGCGGCACCGCAGCGGGCATTATCGCGCTGCTTTGCGAAAAGCTCCCCTTTATGGCGGGCGCGGACTTCACGCCGGAGGTTGCAAAGGTAACAGACAGTAAAAAAGTATCAGACCACCACGCAATCATTCCCACTATGGAGCTTGCAAAGGCTGACCCGGACGCGCTGCCGGAAAGCGAGAGAAATATCCTCACCCTTGCGGGGGCGCGTCTGCTCCTTGCCACCGCCGAGCCGCATATCTTTGAAGCGGTTACGGCGGTTTTCTCATGCGCCGATACGGAGTTTACGGTGCGGGGAAAGACTGTTATTTCTGACGGTTGGAAAGAGATGGAACGCAGATACCGGGCGACGCTGAAAGATAAGCCCGAAGCGGAGGACGGGGAAAATGCAGACGTGACGCTGCCGGAGCTTTCCGAGGGACAGGGCTTTCCTAACCCCGCCGCAAAAGTAACGGAGCATATCACAACGCCGCCGAAGCCCCACAGCGAAGCAAGCCTTTTGTCGGCTATGGAACGCGCCGGGAACGGGGACACCGACCCGGACGCGGAACGCCGGGGGCTTGGCACTCCCGCCACCCGCGCCGCCGTCATTGAAAAACTGGTAAAGGGCGGCTTTGCAGAGCGCAAAGGCAAGCAGCTTATCCCCACGCAGAATGGAGCCGCCCTTGTATCAATCTTG
The DNA here is from genome assembly GCF_040924225.1 of Ruminococcus sp. RTP21484sp1_RTP21277st1_D2_RTP21277_210401. Taxonomy (NCBI): domain Bacteria; kingdom Bacillati; phylum Bacillota; class Clostridia; order Eubacteriales; family Oscillospiraceae; genus Ruminococcus; species Ruminococcus sp. RTP21484sp1_RTP21277st1_D2_RTP21277_210401. Next base: position 48,850 of record NZ_JBCOMJ010000034.1, read on the forward strand.
CCGGATATGCTCACTTCCCCGCAGCTTACCGCAGAATGGGAAAACAATCTGACGCAGATAGCAAAGGGAGCCGCAGACCCCGGCGAATTTCTGTCCGGCATTGAAGCTATGGCGCGGGAGCTTGTGCGGACACACGCCGCAGCACTTGACGGGAAAAAGGATTTGTTCCGGGAGGAAAAGCCCTCTGTCGGCAAATGCCCCCGTTGCGGTTCCCCCGTCCATGAGGGGAAGAAAAACTATTATTGCAGCAACAAAGAATGTGCCTTTGTCATGTGGAAGAACGACCGCTTTTTCGAGGAACGCAAGACCGCTTTTTCCGCGAAGATTGCCGCCGCGCTCCTTAAATCCGGCAAGGCAAATGTAAAGAAGCTCTACTCCCCGAAAACAGGCAAGACCTACGACGGAACTATCGTTCTGGCTGACACTGGCGGAAAATACGTCAACTACCGTATCGAAGTACAGAAGAACTAAAAACTTGAATAGCAAGCATAGGAAGCGGGTACCCACTTCCGTAAATCCCCGTTGCGACGCTGACGCGCCGGACGGGGATTTTGCTTGTTGGGAAGTTTCCCAAACCCTCTTTTGCGGAGGGCTTCACCCTCTAAAAATTTTCAAAAATATTTGGCAGAAATGCGGGCGTACCCGTAGTAGACCATGCAGCCAAAAAATGCAGCTTATGACGCTGCCGCAGAGAAAGGAGGTTTTTCACTATGGCAAGTTTACGGGACACCGTAAAGGACTATCAAGACGAGCTTAGGGACGGTATCGCATGGGTGGCGTTCTGGAAACAGGGGCGTTCATGGAACGCGGAATATTTTCATCTTGATATGGACGATACGCTCTACCCGGAGGACAGGAGCCGGTTAGAGGAAATAAAAAGCATTGACCCCGCCGCCGTTATCTTAAACGGCTACTATTGCGGGCATTTAGGCGAGGACATGAGCCTTGACGAGCTGACCGCCGGAGTGCGTTACCACTACGAAAACAGCATGAACGACATTGACGGTTTTATCGGAGCGCATGACGACAGGCTTCCCCCGGAGGTTATCGAGGAAGCGAGGGCAGCCGCCCATGAAGCGGGGCTTCCCTTTTCCGAAAAGCCCTACCGGGACGGGGAGGATTTTAACCCCTATGTATTTGACGGGAGCATGAGCATTGAGGATTTTGAGCTTATGCACCGCATGATTGAAAAAGAAAGGAGCGAACAAATGGCAGAACCGATTTTAAGCGGCTATCTTTCCAATCTTGGGAAGTACACCGAGGGCAGACCCGCGGGCGAATGGGTGACATTCCCCACGACTGCCGAACATCTGAAAGAAGTCTTTGACCGTATCGGGATTGACTTCAAGCACTATGAGGAATGGCATTTCACAGAATTTCAATCCACTATCCCCGGCTTGACGGAGCATTTAAGCGAGTATTCCCACCCCGACGAGCTGAACTATTTAGGGAAGCTCTTGGAAATGCAGTTTGACGACGACCGGGAGAAATTCATTGCAGCCATTGAATACGGCGACCATGCCGACAGCTTACAGGACATTATCAACCTTGCACAGAACCTTGACTGCTACTGGATTTATCCGTCCGTCCACAATGAAGAAGAATACGGGCGTTATCTGGTTGATGAACTGGAAGAACCGGAACTTCCCGAAGAAGCGAAAAAGTATTTCATGTATGAGGAATACGGGCGGGACGCTTCCATTAACGACGACGGTATGTTTACCGAAAAGGGCTATATCTACAACAACCGCAACACCTTTACAGAATGGTACGACGGGCGCGACGTGCCGGAGGAATACCGGGTAACGCCGCAGCCCCCGCAGCCGGAAAGACCCGACCCGTCAAAGGTAGAAATGGACGCAGCCGCGCCGGGGCAGAGAACGGCGCAGACCGCAGAGCAGCCACAGGAGCCGCGCCCGGTTATCCCTATCGTGCTGACGAGCGAGAAGCCCGCCGAAAAGCTCAAAGAGATTACCGACCGTCTGGAACAGGGTATTGCGGAACTCTTTGACAGCGAGCGTTACCGGGAATATCTGAAAGTCATGTCAAAATTCCATAATTACAGCTTCCGAAACACCGTCCTTATCGCCATGCAGAAGCCGGACGCTTCCCTTGTGGCGGGCTTTTCCGCTTGGAAGAACAACTTTGAACGAAACGTGATGAAAGGGCAAAAGGGAATTAAAATCATTGCTCCGTCACCCTATAAAATCAAACAGGAAATGCAGAAAATCGACCCGCACACGCAGAAGCCCGTTATCGGCAAGGACGGGAAGCCCGTCACCGAGGAAAAGGAAGTCACCATACCCGCCTACAAGGTGGTATCCGTCTTTGACGTTTCCCAGACCGAGGGAAAGGAGCTGCCGGACATTGCGGTTGACGAGCTGACAGGCGACGTTGACCGCTACAAGGATTTTTTCGCAGCCCTTGAAAAGACTTCCCCCGTTCCTATCGCCTTTGAGAATATCGAGGGCGGCTCTCATGGCTACTACCACTTGGAGGACAAGCGCATTGCTATCAACGAGGGCATGAGCGAATTACAGACCTTAAAGACCGCTATTCACGAAATCGCCCATGCGAAGCTGCACGACATTGACCTCAACGCGCCAAAGGACGAGCAGCAGCCCCACGTTGACCGCCGCACCCGCGAAGTCGAAGCGGAAAGCGTCGCCTATACTGTCTGCCAACATTACGGGCTTGACACGTCGGACTACTCTTTCGGCTATGTCGCCGGGTGGAGCAGCGGGCGGGAGCTGTCCGAGCTGAAAAGCTCCCTTGAAACGATACGCAGCGCAGCCGCCGAGATTATCAATTCCATAGACGAGAACTTAGCGGAGCTGCAAAAGGCACAGGACAAGGAGCAGACCGCCGGACAGGAGCAGCCCACCAGAGAGGGACAGGAAGCCGCGCCGGAGAAGCCGGAGCCGGAAGCAGCCGCACCGGGAAAATCCGGCGCACAGGAAAAAGCGGGCGCAGCCCCGAAAGAAGCCTTTACCCCGGAAACGATTTACAGAGTGCGCCGGAACCTTTACAGCGACAGCCGGGAAAACAGCTACCTCTTGCAAGCCTATGTGACACAGGAGAACGGGCGGGCGAAAATGGGCGACGTGCTTTATACGGGAACGCCGGAGAAATGCCGCGAGCTTATGGGGCAGCTCAAAAGCGGCGAGCTGACCGAGGGCGACGTGAAGCAGCTTTACGCAAAGGCACAGGAAACGGCGCAGACCGCCGGACAGGACAAAGACACCTTTTCCATTTACCAGATAAAGGGCGGGGACGAAACAAGGGATTTCCGCTTTGAGCCTTACGACCGCCTGCAGGCGGCGGGAAATGTGGTTGACAGGGCGAACTATGAGCTTGTCTATTCCGCGCCCCTTGCGCCGGAAACTTCCCTTGAAGATATTTACACCTGTTTCAATATCGACCACCCCAAAGATTTTAAGGGACACAGCCTTTCCGTTTCCGACGTGGTAGTGCTTCATCAGGACGGACAGGACGCGGCGCATTTCGTTGACAGTGTAGGTTTTCGGGAAGTGCCGGAGTTTTTACAGGAGCAAAAGCAGCTTACCCCGGACGACTTGGAAACGGGCGAAACTGTCAAGACACCGAGGGGGACTTTCCATGTGACCGCCATGAGCCGGGAGCAGATAGAAGCCGCCGGATATGGCTTTCACCACCAGTCGGACGACGGAAAGTATCTGATTATGGGGAATGGGACGCGGGCGTTTGCCGTTGCCGCAGAACAGGCGCAGCGGGACAATCCCTTGAAAACCGCCGAGCAGACCACAGAGCAGAACGGGAACATGATTGACGGTATCATCAACAACACCCCCACCGTTGACGAACTGGAAGCAAAGGTAAAGGCGGGCGAGCAGATTTCCCTTGTTGACCTGGCTAACGCTGTCAAAGCCGACAAGGAGCGCGGCAAGGGAGCGAAGCCGGAAAAGAAACCCTCTATCCGGGCGCAGCTTAGAGCCGACAAGGAAAAGGCACAGAAGAAAAACGCAAAGCAGAAGTCACAGGACTTGGAAAGGAGCTGACCCATGCCGGAACAGAGCAAATTTGAAAACATGGATTTGTTTGCTTCCCTTGAAGCGATTATGAAGCAGAACACAGGCTTTTACCAGAGCGACTTAGACATTGACAAAGAGATTATCGCAAAGGCGGCGGCAAGCCCCCACAGGGAGGACAAAACACTTTTGTGGTTCTGCCGCCCGTCCGGGACGCACTGTTTCCGGGAGCGCGACGTTTTCCTCAAAGACACCGCGCCCCACAACACATGGCGTTTCTACATGGAGCAGACAAGCGACCGCGTTCTTGCCTATGCAATCGAGCTGACGGGAAAGGAGCGCGGGAAAATCAAGGGCAATCTGTACGAACTGGACTACTCTAAACATTATGAGCGCGTCAAGGAAAAGGAGCTGCCCGCCGATACGGTGAAGCTGATTTATGAGCATGGGGAAAGGGTACAGGAAGCCGGGAGATATTTTGACGGAACCCCAGACCCGCAGCTTGGGAAATTTGAACGCTTTGAAGCCGTACCCAACGACCCGGACGCGCTGCAATCGCTCTTACAGGAAGAACGGCGCAGCCGGGAGCAGCTTTCGCCGGGGGATTTCAAAATGCATATCGCAGCTTTGCGGGACGGGCTGATTGAAACGGAAGCGCGGCGCATTGTGCGGGAAATGAAGCGGCATTACGAGCCGAACAGCCCGAACAAGACCCATTTCATGGCAGAGCTTTCCCCGGCGTTCATGCGGCTTGCAGCCACAAAGGACACTGACCGCCTTTTCTCCATGCTGCCCTACAAGACCCTTTCCTTTTCCAAAATCGAGGGCAGACATGGGACGTATGCGCTGATTGACAAGGGGGAGAACCGGGACAGGGAGATAAGGAAGCCCCGCCCCTCTATCCGGGCGCAGCTTAAAGCAGACAAGGCAAAGACCGCCCCGAAAAAGGCGGCGGCAAAAACAAAAAATCACGATATGGAGGTATGAGCATGATTAGACTGACTGTTGAAGAAACAAACCTTTTGAGCATTTACAACGAGGGCGGCAAGCGGGCTTTGATTGAGAATGTCAACGCCGCGCTGCCCTACATGGACGCGGATATGCGGGAGCTTGCAAAGCGCACCCTTTCCAAAGTGGACGCTTTGACCGAAGCGGAATTTGCAGAGCTTCCCATTTACGCCGCTGATGAAGTATGAACGGGGTTAAGCGGCTGACGCCGCCCCAGAGCCGGAAAGTCAACGCCCTTGTGCGCCGGACGTGCTGCAATTATGATAACGGGAACTGTATCTTACTGGACGACGGGGACGAGTGCGTATGTCCGCAGCTCATTTCCTATTCGCTTCTCTGCAAGTGGTTCCGGGTTGCGGTGCTTCCCGCCGACAGGCTGCTTTATGCGGAGCTTTACCAGACAGGGGATAAGAAGAAATGTACCGAGTGCGGCGCGTTCTTTGCGTCAACCTCTAACAGTGTCAAATACTGCCCCGTCTGCCGGAAACGTATCACCCGCAGACAAGCCGCCGAGCGCATGAGGAAAAGACGCGCCCCTGTTACGCAGTAGGCGCGGAAAATCCCTTGATTTACAGGGCTTTCCGGGCGTGAAAATCGGATAGGCGATACTTTATACCTTTACCCCCAAAAATGGCGTTCTACTGCGTAACATTCACGAAAACAGCACCCATAAAAAGACAGGGCGCGGAAGTCATATACTGGCTTCCGCGCCCTGTTCTTTTTTTGCCTATCTGACATTTCCCTTTTCCATTTCTTCAAGCGGGAACTGCGGGAGGGCTTCTATCAGCTTCTTTGTGATGGACTGGCGCATATCTTCGTTGATTTCCTGTTTCGTGCTTCCGTCCGGCTGTCTGACCGCTACCGTCGATAGCCTGTCGATTTCGTCCTTGTAGCACTCCACGACTTTCTCCACCGCCCATTTTTCCCCGGCAACGGCGGCGCGTATGGTTTCATATTCCGGCATTTTCTGGTTTTCCATGCTCAACGCTCCTCTGCTTTTTGATAGCCCTATCATAGCACAGCGGCGGGGATTTTGCTATCCTTATCCGCGCTCTGTTCCCTTTTCCCGTTCCGGCTGCCTGTCTGCCTGTAAAATGCTGTCAATGTTCTGCTTGATAATATCGTATTCCCGGACTTTCTTTTTCAGCTTCCCATAGTCGGCATAAAGGGCTTCTTTCTGCGCTTGGAGGGCTTCATATTCCGATTGCAGCGCGGCAAGGTTCGGGAGCTTTGCAATGCCCGCCGCTTTCAGCGACCTTGCGGCGGCTTCATGTAGGATAATCGCCTGTTCCTGTCCGGCGCGGTACTTCTCCCTGTTCCTTGCCTTGCGGTATGCGTCATAGACGGGCTTTGTCTTTTGGTAGGTGGAAACATTCTTGATAAGCACCGCCATGTCCGCAAGCCGCTTTTCCGCGTCCTTCAATGCGTCTGCCGCCTGTCCGCTTTCCGCTGCCATTTCTTCAATCCGGCTGACTAAATCCGCGTACTGTTCAATCTTATGTTCCGTCAAGAAATTCATGGTCTTTGCTGCCTGTTTCAGATTGTGGATTTTCGCCCACTGTTCATAGCCCTTACTCTGCGCCGCCTTGATACTGTTCTCAATGTCGATAAGCAGCGAAACGCCGCGCTGCTCTCTGGGGGCTTTCGCCGCCTTTGCCCGTCTGCCCGCTATCCGTTCCCTTATGGCTTCCTCTGTATAATCCGCGCCGAGGGTTTTAAGACGGGTGAAGCGTTCCTGTCCGGGGGCGCGGCATGACACATATTTCCCCGGCTTTATCTCATAGCCCGCCGCCTGTAACCGCTGCAACAATTCCTCAAAACTGGAAACTTGGGGGATAAGCGCGTCAACGGCAATCTTTAGCTTGCCTTTCCAACTTGTACCCGTCTTTTCTGCCTGGTACTCCGCATAGCTCTTTCCCTTGCTGCCCTTGCCGGGAACGACGACGGACAAGCCATTTTCCCGACACAGCTTGTCGCTCATGTTCCGTATGCCGTAATAGCTCCTTTTGTTGGAATTATATTTGCGGTGGTCTACGAAATTTACGGCGCAGAAAATAATGTGATTGTGGACGTGTCCTTTGTCAATGTGCGTCGTGAGTACATATTCATGCTGCCCCTTTGTTACCGCGTCGGCAAGCTGCTTTCCGATTTCATGGGCTTTCTGATAATCGACTTCCCCCGGCTCAAAGGACTGTATCAGATGAAAGGCTAAATTGTTCCCCTTTTGGAGTGCTTGGGACAAGGTATATTCAAATTCAATATCTGCCGTTTCATAGGAGCAGCCGAAAGAGGACACAAGCATTTTTCCGTCCGTCTTGTCCGGGTTTTCGATATAGTCAAGGGCTTTGCTTAGAGTGCTTTTAATAGGCTTAATCTTTGTAACCGCCATATCTCCGCAAGCACCCCCTTTATTTCCTCTATGTCCTCTTGGTATGCGTTCCCCGTCGCGTTTACGCGGCGTGCTATCTGGTTGACGTTGACACCGATTTTCTGTATCTCTGCGGTCATTGCCTTTATATCGGCATGGTCTATCTGAATGATATACCCGTCAATGGCAATCTTCCGCAGATATGCCGCCATGTTCCGGGTGGGTACGAGCTTCATTTTTTCCAGTATTAAATCCCGTTCCGCTTCCGTCACTCTGAATTTGATTTGCACCGTTCTTTTGCGTCCGTTCATGTATTCGCTCCTTTCCTTTCCGTTCCGAGGGTTTGGGACACTTCCCAACAAGCAATTTTCAACCGACGCGCCGCAGCGCGGGAGGGGAAAATACGGAAGTGGGTACCCGCTTCCTATGCTTGCTACGAATGTTTTTATCCTTTAGGCTCTTATCACCTACTACGGAGAAAAAGCGATTTTGCCAAACTTACGCAAAAGAAAAACGCTGCAACCTCAAAAAAGATTACAACGCTTTCTAAATCCTGTTCAGTTTTAAGTCGGACATTCCTATTCGCCCTCTTTTTCGACTTCGGAAATCTCCTTTGCCGTTGCGGTTACAATCCGTATGCCTGTATCGCTCATACCGTCAAGAAGCGCGTCAAGCTGCCGCCGCTGCGTGTTCTTCTCCGGCGGCGTTTCTAAAAGGAATTGGTCTACGGATATATGGTAACGCTGTATCAGCTCAAAGAATATCTGTAAACTTGGGTGCTGCCCCTTGTTCTCAATGTTCGCAAGGTAGCGCGGCGAGATAAACATTTCGTCGCCTACTTTCTTGCGGCTCTCCTTGCATCCCTCACGCGCTGCCTTTATCGCTGCCCCAAAAGCCTTAAAGTCGTATCGTGGTACTGGTCTTTTTGCCATAGTTATTCACCCTATTACATTTTACTGTTCCCCTTTCTTCTTGGATATGTCTACGTAGTTCTATCAGTTAGCCAAAATAATTCATATATATATATGTTGACAACAAGCTGCTTTTGTATATAATATTATATAAAAGGGGGGGAATGTTTATGTTACATAGCATGCGTATTCGATAAGCATTGAAATCAAAAAAGATTTTTCCCATTTTCAATATGGGCTTTTTTGTCATGCTTATTTTGCGTATGCTATACAACAAAACTAACGACGTATAGACATAGTATAAAAACTATGCCTTAATTTTGTTGTAGTATTATATGTATAAATGCAGGTCAATGCTCATGTTGAGAATTGACCTGCATTTTTTTGCGCAAAAGGAGAAATATTATGCTTGAAAAATATTGGATAAAATGTCCAATTTGTAACGGAAAGACGAGGGTTCAAGTATTTTATAATACGGTATTAAGAAATTTTCCTCTTTTCTGCCCTAAATGTAAATTAACGCATATCGTTGATGTTGAAAAACTAGAAATCATAATCAAAAACTCTGAAAAACAAACTTTTTAATTTTGAAAAGGAAGGATATTTAAATGAAACACTTACCTAAAAGTACACCTACGGAAATATTGAATGACCCATACGGATTTACTTACAAAGAAATGTCGGAAGTAATTGGAGAGGATAAAGCAAGAGCCTTATATACGGAATTGTATAAACAGCCATTTCACAAAGAAAATCTATCAATATCAACAAAAAAAGTCTATAAAAGTAGCGATACTGAAAAGTATGTTTATGAATTGAAAGATAACAGGTATATTGAAACGGTTTTTATTAAACGGCGAGATGGTGGGACTGTTTGCGTAAGTACGCAAGTTGGTTGTTCTGTTGGCTGTATTTTTTGTGAGTCCGGACGCAATGGTTTTGTTCGTAATCTAACACCGTCTGAAATTGTGCAGCAGGTTGTATTGATACGTCAAAAAGTAAATCGTATCGTTTTTATGGGAATGGGAGAACCTTTATTCAATTACGACAACTTGATTGCAGCAATCCATATTCTTCGAGATAGAAATGGACTTAACTTTCCAACCGACGGCATTACCGTATCAACAGTTGGTCCAGTTAATCAATTAAAAAAATTGCGCGAAGAACATCTAAAAATTCAGTTGACAATATCTTTACATGCAGCAACACAGGCTGCGAGAAACTGTATCATTCCTCATATGCACATGTACGCTATTGAAGATGTTGTTAAGCAAGCATTGTCCTATTCTCAAAGGCATAATCGAAAAGTGGTATTTGCGTATTTGCTTTTACCAGGTATAAATGACCGTTCCTCAGATATAAGGCAACTTGCAAAATGGTTTAAGGGCAAAAATGTTATGATTAACGTGCTGCAATACAACCCGACGAGTAATTCAAAAATTAGAGCACCACAAAAACAAGAAATGGTTGCGTTCAAACATCAATTAGAGCAAACAGGACTTGAAGTTACCATGAGAGTTTCTCATGGTAGAGAGATTAAAGCAGCTTGTGGACAGTTAGCTAATACATATAATAAAGCCAAAAAACAACAGAAATAATTTAATTAAAAGAGCCAGACGCACAGACGCAGAGCCGATAATATGCAGTTTGAAATACTGCTGTTATCGGCTCTTTTTTGATTTTAATTTGTGCCCCTAATAACCATATTGGAGCAAAATCAGAACTGTTGCTTGTCGTTCTTTGATTTCCGCAGCAGCTTTGAAAAATCAAAGCCGCCGTTTCTTTTTATCTTCTAATGAAATGACGCGGTATCACTGTTGAAATCGGCGGCTAAAGGAGGTAGCCGCCATGAAGCAAAAAGCATATCGACAAAATCCGACAGTTATTGACTTATCAAAAAAAGCCCGCCCACCACCGGGGGAAACTACGCTTATATATATGAACTGTCTAATCATCTGGATACTGCTTACAATGCCTATGCGCCCGTCCGGGCTTTTCGGACGGGCGCATTTTGTACGTTCAAAAAATTTTTGAAGAAATTTCAAAAAATCTTCGGCGTTTTTGAAAAACGCCGCAGACTGTAGACAAACTTGGTGTTGGGTGTTATGCCCAGCACCATTTTTCTTTTAAAACTTCTTTTCTTTTTATTTT
>NZ_JBCOMJ010000035.1:0-57305 GCF_040924225.1 Ruminococcus sp. RTP21484sp1_RTP21277st1_D2_RTP21277_210401
TCAATATAACAAGCCCCAGCAAAAAGCCGGGGCTAATACTTCAATTATTTTAGGACATTTTCAAAAACGCTTGACACAGTAAATATTTCATCTTTTTGCGTAAAATTTTACCTTGAAAAATCCAGCAAAGAAAGGTAACTTATAGAGTAGAATACTTTCGGAACCGGTATCAGTTTTTATAGATTACTGTGCCAGATTTCTGAGAAAGAACGAAGGGAGAATATATTATGTTAAAAGGAATTCCAGAAATACTTTCACCACAGCTTTTAAAAGTTTTATGCGAGATGGGACACAGCGACCGCATCGTTATCGCGGACGGCAACTTCCCAGTAGAATCAATGGGTAAAGATGCAATTGTTGTTCGCTGCGACGGACATGGAGTTCCAGAACTTCTGGACGCTATCCTTACTGTTATCCCTCTTGATTCTTATGTAGAGAAACCAGTTACCCTGATGGAAGTTATGCCTGGCGATCCGGTAAAAACTCCAATCTGGGATACATACAAAGAGATTGTTTCCAAACATGATGAACGTGGCGCCGAGGCAGTTGGAAATATCGAGCGTTTCGCATTTTATGAGGAAGCAAAGAAAGCATATTGTATTATCGCTACAGGTGAGAAAGCTGTTTACGCAAACGTTATGCTTCAGAAAGGTGTTGTTATCAACAAATAATTTTTTATTTCAGCTAAAAAGCTCCGTCGGATTCCCGGCGGAGCTTTTATTATTCCTGTTTATTATGATTCACTATTTTTTCCTTTTTTCTTAAGGAGCCAGATTACCACTGCGATACCAATGATAATAACTACAACCAGAATCCAGATAGCAGAACTCATTCCTTTATCTGTGCTCTCCACATTTTCGCTGGACGCTTCCTGTTCTGCACTTTCTGAAGGAGCAACTGTTACTGCTGCCTCTTCTGTAGGCGCCATAGTCTCACTTAGCTCCGGGATAGGCGTACTTGTCTCAGTCGGCTCCGGGGCAGGCGTGCTCGTCTCAGTCGGCTCCGGGGTAGGCGTACTTGTCTCAGTTGGCTCCGGGGCAGGCGTACTTGTCTCAGTCGGTTCTGAAGCTGCAGTTGCTTTCTTAGTAGGTTCTGGTACAGGAGTACTCGTCTCGGTTGGCTTCGGAGTAGGAGTACTTGTCTTCTCAGGCTTCGAGGTAGGAGTGCCTGTTGGCTCTGCCTCCGCATCACCGATATCTTTGCCTTCGGTACCTGCTTTTCCAACTTCAGAAGTATTCTCTCCAGCCTGAACAGATTGGGAACCGTCTTCCGCTTCTTTCTCAGTTTCAGGAACAAGTTCTACTGTACTCTCTTCCGTATTGGTGGCTTCTGCAATATTTACCCAGCCAGAAACATCACCAGCCTCTGTGTGTCCCCAGATACCATCTTTACCAGTATCTACTTCTGTATCAATATATAACTTCTCACCATTCGCTATATTACATCCTCCGGAAACTGTGCCGTACTTTTTTCCAGGTCCTTTATACAGGCAAACGGAACCGTCTTCCTTAGCATTGACTGTAATACTGTAATTCGCATCCTTGCTTCCGTATAAAACAAGCTCTGATGCCACTGCCTCGGCAAGAGTAGCCGGCTTCAGATAATTCTCTTCCAGGAAACCAAACATGCCATGAAGCTGAGCATATACCCATACCTTTCCAGCTTCATCTGTGGTCTCTCCTTCTACATGGATCGCAGTTCCATTAGGAATCAGCTCATCATTCAGCTTCGGGCTGGAAGCATCTGCCTCTGAATACATGTCAACACCGCCATCAGGCGATTCTACAATCATATAGTAATCTGTTTTATAATCAACCTGCTGTGTCTTTCCTGCATCTGCAAAAACTCCCACAGTCATGCAAAAAGTAAGAAGCACAGCCAGCAACATTCCCAGCTTTTTCTTCATATATATCCTCTTTTCCCTCTTGTATACATTTTTCGTTACTGTTTACTGATAACATTCCGCGAGGTATTTTGTGAACGGAATGAGCAGTAACCATTTTTCTGCTTTTCATTGTAACACACCAGGAAAAACTTGCAACCATTTTTCTCATATTTTCCCATTATTTTACAGCAACAGTTACTATTCACCGGAAATGTTCCGCGAGGTGTTTTTATAAACAATTTCACAGAAAAATCGGGAATCCGGGCGTGAAATCATGCGAATGTATGTCCGATAAAGAGCCCCAGACAATAAAAGAGCGAGACAAAAGTCCCGCTCTCTCAGCTTTCCTTCATTGTCCTGGGGGAGTGAAAGAAAGCAGTTAAATTATAAAAAGCTAATTATTTATAAAGAGGTCCATAGTTCTTGCAAGCTCTGAAATCTGCACCCTCTTTATCCATTCCAAATGCATTCCAAGCAGCCGGACGATAGATATCTTTCTCCGGAACGTTATGCATGGATACCGGGATACGAAGCATAGAGCACATTGTGATCAGGTCAGCTCCGATATGTCCGTAGGAGATAGCACCGTGGTTAGCTCCCCAGTTGTTCATTACATCATAAGCTGTCTTGAACGGTCCCTCTTTGCCATCGCATCTTGGAGCAAACCATGTACATGGCCATGTGTAGTCTGTACGTTTCCAAAGTTTGTCAGATACTTCTGCTGGAAGAGCAACTGTCCATCCTTCAGCAATCTGCAGAACCGGTCCAAGTCCTTTAACAAGGTTCAAACGGATCATTGTTGCAGGCATCTGAGCTTTTGTTTCATAACGGCTGGAGTATCCGCCTCCACGGAAGTATCCGTTGTCAGCCATACACCATTCAGTGTTTTCCATGATAGCTTTCTGGTCTTCTTCTGTGATATCCCACCACTGTTTCATAACAGCATTGCCGTTTTCATCTTTAGCTTCGCCGTTAGCGTCAAGGCAAGCAGCACCGGAGTTGATCAGGTGAAGGAATCCGCCAGCTTCTTTAGCTACGCCTTCAAGGTCATATCCTGTAGCTTTCTTAACAGCCTCTGGGCTCCAGTATGTACGAACATCAGCGAAGATCTGAGCTCTGTTTGTAAGAAGTTTCATGAACATCATTCCAAGTCCGTTGAGAACGTCATTCTCTGTAGCGAGGATGTATGGCTCACGAGCTCCGTTCCAGTCGAAGGATGTGTTCAGCATAGCTTCTGCAAAGTCACCGTTTGGATAGAAATCTGTCCACTGTCTCTGTCCCTGGAAACCAGCTGCCAGAGCGTTGTGTCCGATTGCTTCCTCGGAGAATGCAGGATCAAGGTTATCGCAGCCGTTCATCAGCTCTTTGATGATAACTGCCATTTTAACTACGAACTCAAACTGCTCTTCTTTCTTCTCTGGGGAGAACTGCAGTTCTTCAGGGTTCTTGTCCCAACCAATCTTACAGGTCTCTTTCGCCCATTTGAGAGCTTTCTCAAATTCTGCGTGATCGTAGATGCCTTCTGTCATACGACGGATGATTTCTACCTCATCAACGGATTCAACACGCATTCCAAGATAGGATTCGATGAAATCGGAATCAATGATAGATCCGCCGATACCCATTGTAACGGAACCGATCTGCAGATAGGATTTGCCTCTCATGGAAGCAGCTGCAACTGCTGCACGTCCGAATCTGAGTAATTTCTCTTCAACGTCTGCCGGGATAGATGTGTCATCAGCTTCCTGAACATCATGTCCATAGATACCGAATGCCGGAAGACCTTTCTGTGCATGTGTAGCAAGAACGGATGCAAGGTAAACTGCTCCTGGTCTTTCTGTTCCGTTGAAGCCCCATACAGCTTTGATTGTCTGAGGATCCATATCCATTGTCTCTGCGCCATAGCACCAGCACGGTGTAACAGTAAGTGTGATGTCTACACCTTCTTTACGGAATTTGTCAGCACATGCAGCACTTTCACCTACACGTCCGATTGTTGTATCAGCGATAACAACTTTAACAGGCTCACCGTTGGAATATCTCAGGTTTTCTTCAAAAAGTTTCGCAGCGGATTTAGCCATATTCATTGTCTGCTCTTCAAGAGATCCTCTGACATCGAGTGCTCCTCTACGTCCGTCGATTGTTGGTCTGATACCGATAACCGGATAGCTGCCTACTAATCTGCTCTTTGCCATGATTCATTACCTCCATAATAAATATATTCTTTTTTAAGAGGTTTCACTAAAAAACCTCCCTGTTTCCTATAGTTCATAGTATACAATTGCCAAACCGTAATTACTTGTGATATAATGGCAAAAAATAGTACAATATTCACTTTTTTGATCATTTTGTAAAAAATCCATCAAATTAACTTAAGGAGGAATTTATTTTGCAGGATCTGGACCATAATGAAGACCGTTTAAGGGGAACATATGATTTTCCTTTTGAATTTCATCATATTGATCAGGCTCATCCGCGCTATGTAATGTCCTATCACTGGCATGTAGAATATGAAATCATTCGTATTCTTGAGGGCTCTCTCACTGTCACTTTAGACGAAAAAAGTTTCATTGCAACAGCTGGAGACATCATTTTTGTACATAGTGGAATTCTTCACAGTGGAATTCCTGATAATTGTCTTTATCAGTGCATTGTTTTCGACGGAAATGTTTTCCTCAAAAATAATTCTGTTTGTGCAGGATATATGCAGAAGATTATTCATCAGGAAATTCTGATCTATCATCATTTTACACCAAAGCATATAGAAATCTGCAATACAATAAACAGTCTTTTTGATTCTCTTTGGAAAAGAGAACCTGGCTACGAGCTCACTGTAATTGGACAATTTTACCACTTTTTCGGCATTATTTTTAGTAATCATTACTATCTTGAAAGTATAACACGCGCAAGACGTGATTATAAGAGAATTTTACAGCTGAAACAGGTACTTGATTTCATTGAGCACAACTATACGGGGGCTCTGACACTAAAACAGCTTTCGGCCTCCGTATCCATGTCACCCAAATACTTTTGCCGTTTTTTCTCCGAAATGACCCATCAGACTCCCATGGATTATCTGAACAGGCAGCGCATTGAGAGAGCCTGCTATGAAATCTCCACAACCGATGATTCTATTACAGATATTGCATATCGAAATGGATTTAATGATCTGAGCTATTTTATACGTACATTTAAAAAATACAAAGGAACTACACCAGGAAAATATAAGAAAAGCTGATTAGGAGGGCGAGCATTGGCCGGATGCCCGCCCACAAAAAAAGAATTGACTTCTTTTTCTCTTATTTCTCAGATATGCTAAAGATGTGATTTTTTTCGTCGTAAGAAAAACGACAGAGAATCATTCCTGTATTTTTTACAGGCTACGTTGACGCATTTTATGCGTTTTCTTTTGCTGTTAAGACTCGAAAAAAGCCATAGCTTATTCTTGTTTTCGCTATATATGCCATTTTTCCAGAATGGTCTCTTATTCCAGGACCCTTATGTAGCAGGTTTTCAAGTAACCGGATGATGGAATTGCTGCTGATCAGGCAGATTAGCCCATGGCAGAAAACTGTCCGCACATACTGCTGCAGAACGCCGCAGAAAATCAGAAATTGTTTTTCTCTTTCGTTTCTTTTATTCTAACAAAAGCCGGTTGCCATTACAACGAAATTCGGTCGTAAAATTCTCACATAATTCGACACTTAAATGATAAATTTTATCTGTAACTGAAGTTTTCTTTTTTCTGAAACGTGCTATAATATTTTCAATTAGAAGCAACTAACATAAGTATGACGAAAGGAAGCTGTTGAATCATGGGAAGATGTTATCATTTATCAAAAACTGTTACGGAAGACCTGGCAAATGAAATCATAAAAGAACTGACAGAGCGAGGCGATGTAAAACACGCCAGAATCTCCGCTGACGGACGTTATCTTCATGTGGATACTATTGACGGAGAATTTTCCGTGGTAATGTATTCAGCAGTAAATATCTGCAGCCGTATTGCAAACTGCGAGCTGTCCTTTGTGAAATTTGATTACACAGCTTAGAGCGTGTTTGAAAACATACCGCCAGGACATTTATGGCAAATCTATTAAAAAAGGGAGATTAAATTATGCAGCAGATTACATTAAAAATAGACGGAATGATGTGTGGAATGTGTGAATCCCACATTAACGAAAGTATTCGTAATAACTTTTCTGTAAAAAAAGTCACCTCATCCCATACAAAAGGAGAGACGATTATCCTTACAGAAAATGATCTTGATGAAGCAAAACTGAAAGAGACTATTGATAAAACAGGTTATAAACTGCTTTCTGTCTCAAAAGCTCCGTACGAAAAAAAGAAAGGCTTTTTCTCTTTCCTGAAAAAATAGCCTTTCCCTGTCATAATCCTTGTACTATATTCCAACTACAATATTTCCGGTAATACGGACAATGCATATTCTGCCAGGCTGTGATCTTCCTCTCCTGTGCCTCCGCTTATACCAAGACCTCCGATAATCGTATCTCCGGATTTCAACGGCACACCGCCTCCGAAAATCACGATTTTTCCACCATCCATCTTATCTACGCCATAAAAAGTTCCGCCTGGCTGAGCCAGTTTAGATAATTCCATGGTGGACATTTTCACCGCAACAGAAGTATAAGCTTTTTTCAAAGCGACATCAAAGCTTACCAGAAATGCTCCGTCCATTACATGAACGGCAATTGGATTTCCTTCCGGACCACAAACTGCAATCACCGCTTTCTTACCGCGACGAAGGGCTTCCTGTTCGATTTTCCCGATCAGCTTCTTCGCTCCATCCAGTGTAATCTTATTCTGCATACCCATGCGGCGCAGTACTGCCTGAATTACAGCTTCGTCTACAGAATCAGAGGTACCAGATATGAGAGAATTTTCAACTTTCGTATCCACGCTCACGCTTCCTCCTGCCACTTTCTCAGTTCCACTTGCATGTAGTTCCGTATTTTCAGAAGATGCGTCAGTTTCTACAAGCTTTGACGTTCCCGTCTTCTGACCTGCTGCCTCCGCTTCTTCGTAGCGTGCAAGCACATACAGATAGTCGGCCAGACGGTTCATATATTTCTTGCTTCCTGTGTCAGAACCAAACTTTACACTTACAGCGGCAAGATCACGCTCCGCCCTTCTGGCCACAGCCCAAGTCACATCAATCTCAGCAGACAAGCGACAAGCCCCAGGTAAAGAGGACTCCTTCGGCATATGAAAAAGCCCCGTCAAACGGTCAATCTCTTCCTCTAAAAGCTCTGTCTTGTCATCATTGATCTTATACTCTCTATTATATGGATCTGCCACTCCTGCATCAATTCTGGTCAGATTTTCCTGGATCTTTTCCAGGAAACGGATGGTATCTCCATCTCTGATCATGGTTTTCAACACTCCAATATGGCAGGAAAGTTCATCTATGGTTCCCTCCAGCTGGATTCGGTCATCCGCTTTGGAAACGTTTTTCGTATGGACAAGATTGGTAGTTCCCTTGTCACCATTCTTTGTATAAATACTCATACGACTTTCTCCTGACATTTTACCCATCCGGCAAAATGGATTTTATTATGCACCAATACACTGAATATAAGACAAGGTTCGTGCAAGAGCAGGAAATAATCCACATTATCTTACGTTCACTACATTAGTTATAAACAGACTCTGGACAAATACACGCAGTTCCACCGTATCTGTCCAAAGTCTCTTATATGTTACCGGGCACAAAGTGAACAGCAACTCTTAAATTCATTAAAATGACCACAATTTCTTGTAGATCTTCACAATATCTTCCTTTTTAGGAACTCTTGGATTCGCCGTTGTGCAGGCGTCTGCAAGAGCAAGGTCTGCCATCTTGTCAATTGCACCAAAATATTCATCTGGTGAAATTGTTCCGATTTCCTGAATGGTAAGCGGAATATTCATCTCTTTTTGCATAAACTGAATCCAGTTTACAAGAGATCTTACAGACATAACTTTATTATAATTGCTAAGTCCAAGAATATGGGCAATATTTGCATATCTCTTTACAGCTGGAAGATATTCTTTTTGGCTCTTACTGTGCTTATTAATGTTCGCATTAAATTCCACAATGTGTGGAAGCAGCATAGCATTGGCACGTCCATGCGGAATATGGAAAATAGCTCCCAGCTGATGTGCCATACTATGTGTGATTCCAAGTCCTGCAGCATTAAAAGACAGTCCGGCAAGACAGGAAGCTACATGCATTTTCTGACGGGCATGCATATCGCCGCCGTCAAGGTATGCTCTTAACAGAAAGACTCCGCAGATTTCAATTGACTTTTCAGCAAGAGCAGATGAAAATTCATTGTGATTGATACTTACATAAGACTCAATTGCATGAGTCAGTACGTCCATACCTGTATCTGCTGTGATAGAGGGCGGAACGCTCTTTACCAGTTCTGCATCCAGGATTGCCTCATCAGCTGTAAGGCTGTCTGAGATCAGCGGATACTTCACATGATTATCTGTATCATTTACAACTGCAAAAGAGGTAACCTCAGATCCGGTACCACTGGTAGTAGGAATTGCAATAAGACCTACTTTGCCATAATTGTTGATCTTCAGGGCAAACTCACGGATTGCCTTGGAAGAGTCAATTGCAGAGCCGCCTCCGACAGCTACTACAACCTCCGGCTGATACTCCAGGAACTTCTTTACACCTTCTGCGATTTTCCCTACCGGTGCATCCGGTACAACATCACTGAATACTTCAAACTCCTTGCCACCGCGTCTCAACGGGTCTGTGATCAGCTCGATCATTTTCCCTTTTGCGATGAATGGATCTGTGATCACCAGAACTTTTTTGTATGGCAGTTCTGCCAGTCTATCCAGGGCATTGTCACCAAAATGGATGACTGTTTTCATTTCAAAAGTTTTCATAATTCAATGCTCCTTTATTGCAGCTTTCTTTTGTGAGCAGAAAGCTTCTATCGGACAGATTCCGGATATCTGCACTCCACGCCCTCTTCTTCAAAAAGCTTCAGCCATTTTTCAGAAGGCTTCACATCTGTCACGACGATATCAACATCCCGCAATCTTCCGGCAACGGAAAATGCGGTCTGGTCAAATTTCGTATTGTCCACAACCAGGATTTTCTTACGTCCTGAATCCAGCATTGCTCTCTTTGCTGTTCCAAAAGCTTCCTGTGATTCCATTACTCCCCAGTTCTCATCAAGAGCCTTACAGGAAAAAATAACGGTATCTACAAAATAAGAGCGAATGACTTCTTCTGTCCGGGATCCAAGGAAAGCCAGATAGCCTTCCTTCATCATCCCACCTGTGGAAATAATATTCCATCCTGACACATCTGCCAGTTCCAGAAGGATCTCCATGGAATTGGTGATCACAGTCAGACGCTCCTTCTCTTTTAAAGCCTTTGCCACAAACACTGCAGTAGTGCTAGCGTCCAGAAGCAGATGTTCCCCGTCATGCACAAGAGAGGCTACAATTTCCGCCATCTTCTGTTTCCCAACTACATTCTGATTCTTGCGCACATTAAAAGGGAGATCAATGCTCACATCTTCATTGATCACAGCTCCGCCATAACTTTTAATGGCAAGCCCTTCCTTCTCCAGCTTGTCCAGATCCCGTCGGATGGTTTCCTCAGAGACACCGTATAACTGGCTCAGTTCACTTACTACTACGCGCTTCTCATTCTGTAATTTCTCAAGGATCAGATTCCGTCTCTCTAACGCAAGCATGTTCAGGTCCCCTCCGCGTTCATTTTATTGGTCAGACCAGAATTACAGAAGGCTGTCGATCATTCTCTTATCCGGATGTGCAATAACAGAGGAATCCAGATACATGCCTTTTTCAGCAACAAGCTCTTTCGCTCTGTCGATTGATGCGGATACAGCAGAAACCTCACCAGTGATCATCATGTAAGATTTTCCACACATACCTTTTGCAATACGAAGCTCGATAAGATCTACAATTGCAGTCTTTGCAGCCTGATCTGCAGCCTCAATAATGGAAGCTGCATCATATGTTTCAAGAATTCCCAGCGCACTGATCTCCTCAACCTGAGTAGTTCCATAAATAGCCGGGAAAAGAGACTCGTGCGGATTACCCAGTACAAAACTGTCAATGCACTTGTCCTCATATGTTGTTACAGCTGTATCTACGGCAGCTTTTACCGCACTGAGATCACCGGTAATAATTGCAATATATTTACCCGGACACACGGTCTGCGCCTCAACGATTTCTACATCAGATGTCTTAACCATTGCATCTGCTGCAGTAACGCCGGTAGCTGTAGTTTTGAATTCAATCATTCCGATTGCTTTACTCATTTTCTGCACGTCCTTTCTAATTCTTTGCAACTACGATCCAGCGGTCTGTCACCTCGGTAACTTTACCGGAGATGGTTGCATGGATACCAACACTTAAGCCCTGGGCAGGAGAAGCGATCATCTGACCTCTTGTCACCTGATCTCCAACTTTTACAATTGCCTGAGCAGGTGCTCCAATATGCTGGCTAAGAAGAATTTTAACCTTTGGAATATCAACCAGTGTCTCGTCCATCGGTGCGTCTTTGTCATATTTTGTAAGACCAAGACGTGCCATCAGGCGTTCTTCCGGAACCTTGCGGTATTCTCTGGATTCCTTAACTGGTACTGGCTGTACTCCCTGAGGAGGACGAATACCTGCCTTACGAAGTCCGCCCTTCATGTCTGCAAGAAGTGTTCTTGGAGCAAGGCTCTGAGGACATGCATACATCTCACAAACGCCACAGGAGCTGCAGAAGCTTGCATTGATGTATGGATTAACATCTCTGAAATCCTGATTGGAAGCTGCACGCATGAAGCGGGCTGGATCAATCGGATGTCCCAGATTGTTACGTGGGCAAAGATCTGTACAAGTATTACACTGGCAGCAAATAGATGCTGCACGTTTTAAATCTATAGCAGAAGTCCGCATCTTCTTCTGTACGATTAAATGGTCTTTTGGCAGAACCAGAATCGCATTTGTTGTCTTCGTCACAGGGTCAGAACCTTTTCCGATTCTTCCCATCATCGGTCCACCAATAAAGTAAACCGGGTCTTTTACAGTAATTCCGCCTGCCTGGGCAACAACATCATCCATAGTACATCCAAGAGGTACTTTTACAGTTACCGGATGATTTACCTCAGCTACAACAGACACATATTTGGCTGTTACAGGCTCTTTTTTCTCTACTGCCTGGTATATATTATACAATGTCTCTACGTTAAACACAGCAACTCCCTGCTCAATAGGAAGTCCGCCAGGTCTTACAACTCTACCAGTTGCTTCGTAGATCAGTACAACCTCATCTCCCATCGGATACACTTCATCCAGAAGGTGGATGCGCATTCCCGGGAACTCTTCGATATGCTGTTTCAGAGCATTTACTGTCTGAACATAAGATTTTTTGATTCCAATAATGGCCTCAGAAGCTCCAACTGTTTCCTGAACCATATGGAAGGTTTTCATAATTTCGTAAGCGTGCTTCTCTAATAACTGTCTGTGTAATTTCAGTAAAGGTTCGCACTCTGCACAGTTCATAAGAATGGTATTTGCTTTATCTGTCAGCTTCATATATGTAGGGAATCCTGCACCACCGGCACCAACTACACCATTCTCCTGTATAATATTCTGTAATTCTTTGATATCCATGGCGTTACTCCAATCCTGCACCGTCATCAACGATACCTACAATGGCGGCATCTACCGGTGCTGTTTCTACGCCGCAGCCAATTCTTGCCGCGCTTCCTTGTGCCACCAATACATATTCTCCGATTCCTGCACCGATAATATCGATCGCAACAATCTGACTGAGGTCACCTTTCATGTGATGAACCGGTTCCACGATCATAAACTTATTGCCGATCAGCTTTTCGTTTTTTCTTGTGGAAACAACGCTTCCTACTACCTTGCCAACTATCATGTGAACCTCCAAATTTTATATCAGTTCAGCCATGCATCTGTCATTTTCAGAACCAGCATGGCTGAACACTTTATTTTAGTAATGAGGAAATGATTTCCAAAACATTACTTTATAATTGTAACTGTATTGCCTGTGGCAATTTTTGCTGCATTTGCTTCATCTGTATCAATGTGCATCTCCAGTGTAAAGCTGTCGTCTACACGGATCTTCACCTGATTGAAAATGGTTCCTCTCTCATTGTCTGCTTTAACAGATACGATATCTCCATCCTTCACACCGGCTGCCTGGGCATCCTTCGGGGACATGTGAATGTGACGCATTGCTACGATACATCCCTCTTTCAGATAAATCGCACCTTTCGGTCCGACAATTGCAATAGGAGCACTTCCCTTAACATCTCCAGACTCACGCACCGGTACTTTCATACCAAGCTTGATTGCGTCTGTAGCTGATACTTCAACCTGTGAAGCCTTGCGGACCGGTCCGAGAATACGTACATTCTCAATTGCACGGAGCTTCAGTCCAACGATAGTTACTGTCTCATTGGAGGCAAACTGTCCGCCCATCAGCTCTTTCTTCTTGGTGAGCTGATATCCTGGTCCAAATAAAGCTTCAACATGTTCCTGCGTCAGGTGGATATGTCTTGCGGAAACTCCGATGGGCACCATGAAGCCATTGCCTTTTTCTTCTTTTTTATTGAGAGCATCCAGTACCATTCTGGTAATCAGCTCAACATTATTGGTTTCCAAAAGTACACCTGCTTTCTTCCTGAAATTCGGTAATGTCTGCCGTAGCAGACATTATAAAAGTAAGGAGCATCCATGAATTCGCTCATGCAAGCACGGCTCATTCATGGCTGCTGTCTGGAACTTTTATATTATTTCAGAACTGGAAGGATTTTCTCAACATCTGTATGAGGTCTCGGAATTACGTGTGTAGCTACAAGCTCTCCAAGTCTGGATGCTGCTGCGCTTCCGCTCTCTACTGCAGATTTAACTGCTCCAACATCTCCACGAACCATAACAGTTACAAGACCGGATCCGATCTTCTCTGTTCCAACTAATGCAACGTTAGCTGCTTTGCACATCTGGTCAGCTGCCTCGATAGCTGCTGTAAGTCCTCTGGTTTCTACCATTCCTAATGCTTCCTGTGTCATGATTTTTTCCTCCTTATGAATTGCTGGTTTCTCAGCTTCTATATGTTTGGTTTCTGTAATCTCTTTGTCAGCTGCAGTGGTCTTCGGCTCTTCTGCCTTTACTTCTGCTGCTTTTGCTCTGGTTGTTCTGGCCGTTCTTCTCGGAGCGGCTGCCTTTTTAGGGGCTGTTTTTTTCGCTGTCTCTTTCTTTTCTTCGTCAGCCATTATTCATCCCCCTTTTTCTTTCTCCATCGACTTGCGCTAAGCTCCACCATTTTGACGATTTCCTCATGGGGATTGGCAATTACTGCATAGCTTGCCGGTTTCTTGATGGCATTTGTTGCTGCCGCTTCCACGGCTTCTGTAACAGCTGCCACATCGCCTTGTACAATAATGGTCACCAGTCGTCCGCCCAGCTTACGCTCCCATGACGCCAGCTCAACGTCTGCCGTTTTACACATGATGTCCAGGGCATCCATGGCCGCTACAACACCTGTGATTTCAATAAAACCATATGATTTACTCATGAGCGAACTCCTTATAGTTCATTAGATGCTTGGAAGGATTTTCTCCACATCTGTATGAGGTCTTGGGATTACGTGTGTAGCTACAAGCTCTCCAAGTCTGGATGCTGCTGCGCTTCCACTCTCAACTGCTGCCTTAACAGCTCCGACATCACCGCGAACCATAACAGTTACAAGACCGGATCCGATTTTCTCTGTACCAACCAGTGTAACCTCTGCTGCTTTTGTCATTGCATCTGCTGCCTCGATTGCAGCTGTAAGTCCTCTGGTTTCTACCATTCCTAAAGCTTCCTGTGCCATGATGAATTCCTCCTGATATATCTCGACTTTTCAAGTACGCTCCAGCGTACTTGCTGTGAGGTACCTGCCATGCTCCGCATGACTTTGTTCGTTTTTATTATAGACTTAAATTCACTGGTTAGCAATCATTAATCCTTATCCAGTGCGCTGATTTTCAGCATTTTTTGTGTACCGGGTTCCGGATTTGGTATTACGTAGTGCTGTACCACACCGGTCATACTCTCTGCTACTCTGATTCCAGCTTCCACAGCCTCTGTTACATCAGAAACGCTTCCGCGGAACTTGATGCAGACAAGGAGCGGTACCGGCAGACTGTCCGCATTTGCAGGTTTATTTTTATCAAAAACCTCCAGATGGACATTTGCTGCCTTGCAGCCGGCGTCGGCCGCCACAAATGCTGTTGCCAGTCCGAACACCTCCAAGATTCCTACAGCTTCTGCCATCTTGATTCTCCTTTATCCGGCAATTATTTATTTACAACTGCGATCTTAAGACCGGTCATTGCAAGGTTCTTCTTTAATGCTTCATTGATCTCCTCAAGCGGATACTTGTCTGTGATCAGCTCAGACATTGGAAGTCCGATTGCGTTTGCTCTCTTAAGGAAGTCAAATGTTGTAACGTAATCTCTTAAGGTGTATACCCAGGAGCCTACGATTGTGATCTCTTTGGAGCAGATGTCAAAGTGCGGGTTGATTGTAGCATCTCCACCATTGATGAAGAAACCAAGCTCGCAAAGGCCACCGCCGTTACGGATGAATTTGTAGATGTTTGCATGAGCAACAGGTGATCCTGTACACTGGAATGCAAAGTCTGCAAGATGTCCGCCAAACTGATCTTTAACAGCTTCAGAAAGTGCTTCGATTCCTTTGTGCTCCATGAAGTTTACGCTCATGGTAGCGCCCATTCTCTTGGCGAAATCAAGACGCTGCTGATTTCCATCTACAGCACAGATGTTCTCAATACCCATGGTACGAAGAACTGCAATACAGATGAGACCGATTGGTCCGCATCCCTGTACAACAACTCTGCTGTTAAAACGAAGGATACCAGTTGTTTTTGCTCTCTCAACTGCATGTACAAGAACTGCACATGGCTCGATCAGGATACGGGAATCCAGATCAAGATCACTTACGTTGAAGAATGTGCTTCCGAACTCTCCGCCTCTGATAAAGATGTAATCAGAGAACCATCCGTT
Organism: Ruminococcus sp. RTP21484sp1_RTP21277st1_D2_RTP21277_210401; assembly: GCF_040924225.1. Lineage (NCBI taxonomy): Bacteria > Bacillati > Bacillota > Clostridia > Eubacteriales > Oscillospiraceae > Ruminococcus > Ruminococcus sp. RTP21484sp1_RTP21277st1_D2_RTP21277_210401. The sequence continues at coordinate 14,977 of NZ_JBCOMJ010000035.1, forward strand.
AAGATGAATGTCATCATCTGGAAGAAGTCCGTATACGTCAGCTCCGCCAACGTTTTTCTTGTTCAGGTCGAACATAGTGATCTCCGGATCATCCTTGAAGATCATACAGGTAACAACTTTGTCACCGATCTTAACCGGTTTTCCAGCTGTATCAGTCTTAACATTTTTACCCATGGCAACGATCTCACCAGTTCCCTCATGTCCAAGTGCAACCGGGATCAGGTTGAATGGGTCTCTCTTGAATTCGTGAGCATCAGTACCGCAAACGCCGCATCCTTCAACTTTAACAAGGATATCATCATCGCCAAGTGCCGGAATCGGGTACTCTTTAATATCAAAATGCTCTTTTTCAGTAAGTACTGCAACATGTGCAGTTTTCGGGATTGCGCCTGCCGGTGCTGCAGCTGGTGCTGCCGGTGCTGCTGATGCAGAAGCTGCCGGTGCTGTTCCAGCCATTCCAGCAAGAACCTGTTTTACGATTTCTTCGATATTTACGTTATTCATATCCATTTTTATGTTTCCTCCTGTCAGCGAATGCAAAGGCTGTCTGCCATTACGCAGCGTCTTCTCTTGGTGAATGTGCTTGCACTTGTAAGTCCTTCACCTGTACGGCTTGCGATTGTGAATGTACAGTAACCTTCTCCGCCGAATCCAAGTGCTGCATAGGAAGGTGCATTCTTAACAAGGATTGCGGTGTCGATTGCTTTCGCATATTTGGTGATATTGTCAATGTTCTTGGAATGAATGTGTGCAGAGTGGCGGTTGCCATGCTCAAGCCATACAGCCTGCTCTACTGCATCATCAAAATCTTTTGCCCTTACAACGCCAAGGATCGGCATCATAAGCTCTGTAGCGATAAGTGGATGTTCCTTCGGTCCTTCAAATACGATGCAGCGGATATTTGCAGGAGCATTTACTCCGATCATGGAAAGTAATGTTCTTGCGTCACGTCCAACGCATTTACGGTTCAGCTTGCCGCCTGCAAGAACAACTGCTGTAAGTTTATCCTGCTCTTCTTTGGAAGCAAGGTAACAGTCATTCTCACTTACCAGATAATGCATAAGCTCATCTGTAATAGAAGCAACTGCTACGATTTCCTTCTCTGCGATACACGGAAGGTTGTTATCGAATGTACATCCGTTTACGATATCCTGAGCAGCTTTTCTTACATCTGCTGTCTCATCTACAACTGCCGGAGGATTTCCTGCGCCAGCGCCGATTCCACGTTTTCCAGAGGAAAGGACTGCTGTTACAACGCCAGGACCGCCTGTTGCTGCGATAAGCGGGATATCTTTATGTTTCATCATGATGTTGCTTGTCTCTAATGTAGGTTTCTCTACTGTAACTGCGATATTGTCCGGACCGCCTGATTCCAGGGATGCTTCGTTCAGAAGGTTAATCGCATAAATAGATGTTTTGATTGCTGCCGGATGTGGGTTAAATACAACTGTATTTCCGCCTGCCAGCATACCGATCGTATTACACAGAATGGTCTCACTTGGATTCGTACACGGAGTGATCGCTCCGATCACACCAAATGGTCCCATCTCGATCAGAGTAAGTCCTCTGTCGCCTGACCAAGCTGTAGTGCTGAGATCTTCTGTGCCTGGGGTCTTGTCTGCTACCAGATGGTGTTTCAGGATCTTATCTCCTACATTTCCCATTCCGGTCTCATCAACGCCCATACGAGCAAGGATTTCTGCATTTTCTTTTGTTTTTCTTCGAATGCAGGTAATAATTTTTTCTCTCTGGTCCAAGGACATTTTCCGAACGATCTTCTGAGAAGCTTTCGCTGCCTCAATGGCTTCGTTCATATCTTTGAAAATTCCATGTTTACCGGCCGGAGCGTCTGCAATCTGCATTTTCGCCATAACTTCCTGTACAATATCCTGTACCATGCTCTCGCTGATTGGCATGAGATTGTTCCTCCTTAACAATTGCCCGCAGCTGCCTGATTTTCTCACAGCTGCCGGCCTTTATATTTTCTGATTATTTCAGTCCTAACTGAGCCATAACCTGTTTGGTGATCTTAGCTACTAACTCTGCATCTGCATTAGCTGTATCTGCTGCCGGAGCATCGCAGTTACCGCCAACGAAATCATACTGATATCCTGGGAACTGTTTGTAGTCTTCGTTGTGACATGCACCACCGCAGTTATGGCAGTTCATGCCATCTTTGTTCTGGCAAAGGCTTGCCGGATGTTTTCCAGGCATACCGAATTTACGACGGATCTCATAAAGTTTCTTAATGTTCTCTTTATCAAATTCCTTCGGGCCTCCAAGAAGTTTGCTCTGATACAGAAGCTGTGCATAGAATTCTACGGACTCCATCTTCATGTATGCAGCGTTCAGGTCTGTGCTCCAGGTAAGAGCTCCGTGATTCTCAAGAAGAACTGCATCGAAGTATGGAAGATATTTCTCAAGGTTATCCGGAATCTCCATTGTAGAAGGTGTACCATACTCAGCGATCGGAACACATCCAAGAGCGATAACTGCCTCTGGCATGATTGGCTGTGTAAGCGGAATACCAGCAATAGCAAAAGATGTTGCATAAATTGGATGAGCATGTACAACAGATCCTACATCAGGTCTCTTCTCATATACTCTCATATGCATCTTGATCTCAGATGATGGTTTGAATCCCGGGTTAGCCTGAAGAACATTTCCTTTCGCATCTACTTTACAGATGAACTCTGGGGTCATGAAGCCTTTGGATACACCAGTAGGTGTGCAAAGGAACTCATTGTCATTCAGTTTTACAGAGATGTTTCCATCATTTGCTGCAACCATGTTGCGGTTATAGATTCTTCTTCCGATGTCGCAAATCTGTTTTTTGATTTCGTATTCGTTTACCATGCTTTTTTCCTCCTTAAGCACATTCAGGTGCGGTGGATTATGTAAGTTATAGTACCGCACCGGGTAACTTATCATGGCTAGGCATAGCTAGCCTGTTACTTTTTTGGTTATGTTGTAAGTTTACACCATTCCACATTATAAGTCAAGGTTTTTCCGTTGTTTTATGTTGTTTTATGTGGATTTTTTTCTGGATTGCTATGTTGTTTTTCGTGGTTTTGCTGGTTTTATTGTTTTTCCACATTTGACAGGTATTTTCTAATTCACAGGATCAGAGGCATCTTTTTCCCATGGCATTACATCGCCATCTTCCCTAAGATATTCCAAAATCTCCGGAATGCCCTCCTGCTGCCTGGAGTCTACATAAAAGATTTTTTTACAGCCGGCAAGCTCCAGCCAGGACGTGGCAAGTTTTACATTTGCATCCGGATTGTGGATTTTGGTAACAATTCCAATTACTTCACGGTTGGCCATACAGGTAATGCAAGGTGGAAAAAGGCAATACGGTTCCGTGGCAGATACCAGCAGCCCTACCACATCTGATTCATATGTATACAACGCCAGGGCGTGTCCCAGACCTTTCGTCTGGGCATACTCTCCTGGCGTATCTACGATCACATCAAAATTATTTACATATTGTGTTTTATGATAATGTATTTTTTCACCACGCAGGGCCTGGGTCAAAGTAGTTTTTCCAGCCTCGCTGCGACCGATCAGAACAAGTTTCTTCATATTCTGTCAAGTCCTTGTAATGGGGCATAAAGTAAAGCCCAGTTTATTTCCCACATAGTCCAGAATTGCGCTGGTAGAAGCTTCTACTTCCGACACAGTACCTGTGATGATCAGGCTTCCGCTGAAACGATCAACAAACCCCAGTTCAACGCCAGATGATTTCATCGCAATATCTGCCATAATGATAGCAGTTTCTGCCGGACTTACAGTCATGATCCCAATGGCCGCTCTTGAGTAATCCAGAGATGGATCAAGACCCAGCTTGGTGTAAAGAATCTTATCCGGATTGGCAATGATATGTGCCAGGGAAATCTGCTTGCCTGGCACAAGCTCCTGTACGATTCTCTGTTTCATTTCCGGAGACATATTATCTGTGTATCCCATTTTCTCCTCCTGAATAAAGAGTTTTATTTTCTGATTTGATTATACCTTTCTGCTTTCCAAGCGTCAACAAAAAGCAACATTTCCTGGCATGTTATATGTGGTTTTTCTTGTAGTGCAATGTTGTTTTTATTTGTTTTCTCTGTTTTTTCTTATTTATGATTGACATGTTTTTTGCCCTCTGGCATACTAAAGTTAACTGTAAATGGCTTTTCAAAACACTTTTATAGTGAAATTACCAGCTGCATATATTCACGTAATCTTGACTAGGAGATGATTTTATGTATCTTTCTGATATACACACACATTCCATTGCCAGCGGACACGGCACAACATGCACCATCAGCGACATGGCAAAGGCTGCTTCTCAAAAAGGGCTGAAGCTTCTTGGAATCACAGACCACGGACCAGCCACTCTAGCTGCCGGAACTTCTTCTTATTTCCGAAGCCTGATCTATTCGCCCAGGAAGCGTTTCGAAGTGGAATTATTATATGGAATTGAACTGAACATTCTGGATACCGATGGAAAAACAGATCTGCCACAGGAGCTTCTTGATAAGCTGGACTACGCAATCGCCAGCATGCATTATCAGAATTTCCGGCCAAAGACCAGGGAAGAAAATACTGCTGCTTTTCTGAACGTAATGAAGAATCCGGTTATAAAGATCCTGGGACACATTGATAATCCCCAGTATGACATAGATTACGACGCAGTTGTAAAGGCTGCCAGTGAAAACGGTGTTCTCCTTGAGATCAACGAAGCTTCCCTGGCGCCTTACGGATATCGGGGCGATACCCATGCCAACTGCGCGCAGATCCTGTCCTGCTGCCGGAAGTATCTGGTTCCAATCGTGCTTTCCAGTGACAGTCATGGAACAGAGCATATTGGAGACTTCACTTATGCCGCTGATTTCGTTCATAATGCTATGTTTCCAGAGGGTCTGATTCTTAACAACCAGATTCCGAAATTAAAGATGCTGTTAAGCATACGATAAAAAGGATCCAGCTTGCAGAATTCCAATGGAATTTTGCATTACGCAAAAACTCTCCGAGAAATATAAATACGTAAGCTTAACTTCGTATATATTCCGGAGAGTTTTTTATACTTATTTCTTTGATTACTCATTTTCATTTTTATGATCTGCTTCTCTTACTTTCTGCATCATCGCAGCAAGTTCCTGATATTTTCCTGTCACATAACCGTAGTTTTTCTTCTTATGAGGTAGCTGACAATTCGTACAATCTTTAAATCCCTTCTCATTATATTTGAAATTTCCGCCGCATTTGTCTCCAAGGGCATAAAGCGGGCAATAGCAGAACAGACAGTTAAAGTCCTCTGGATCAGCTCCTTTATGGCATGGAAAATACTCACATTTCTTATGACTGAAATAAGCGTATTCTTTATCTTCCCAATATTTTTTCTCCATATTTCTCTCCTTATCTCATACAGCTCAAAACAAAATATTCTTTATATTCTATTTCGTAATGCCCCAAAATCAAATGCAAAAAAAGAATCCCGCTTACAGGAATAGAATACGGCCAGAGCGTGTTTAAAAAAGGCTTTCTGTAAGATGTGCGTCACACCCTGCAGGAGATTACGGGAATAATTCTACAAACAGGCTCAGGAAAAGTGTAAAAAAAATACCGCATATGCGGCTTCTGAATCATCATTATTTAAGAGGGAGCGATGCTACTCCGGGGTAGAATATGATCCGTTCATATATACGCGGAGGGAACGGTTTCATCCGAAGTAGTATCGCCTGCCATTTAATCTGTATAATTCTTCTGAACAGGCGATCATTCCATAAAAAATGTCCACTCACAAAAGCGGACAACATCTCAAGGCTGCGGATTCCCCAAAACTGGTTGTTACACTTTCATCGGAAGTTTAACCTCGCCATACCAAGCAGGTTTCCTGGCTCCAGGATCATCACATCCTCTCTCCTTCTCATGCGTAAGCACAATGGACTATGAGATTCGCTCCTCTGTTACAGTGACCGGATCGCTCAGGTTTCTCACCTGATTCCCTCTTTCTGCCAGCTTATAGCTGTCAGCACTTAATATGTTCACTATGGAATTATACTGACATCATAGTACCACCGGTCACTGTCTTTGTCAACCCTTCGAAAGGATTTTTTGTTATTTTTTTATCAACCAGATGTTGCTAGTCACGGCGTGACCAGCAGCGTCATTTTTTCCTGAATCTTCTCCACCAGGATTTTCGCTGTTCTTTCATGAGATCTGTGCCCAGGGTGCTGCCTTGATCCAAATTCTCCTTCCTGTGTATCCGGAAGCTTCACAAATTCCACGCGCTTATCCCCTGTTTTTCTTTTATAATTCCCCACTGCTTTCTCAAGCGTTGGCAAAATCTCAGCTCCAAGCATTCCATAACACCACAGAATATAGCTTTCCGGATTACATACGCGCAGTTTCCTCAAAAAGTCTTCCACAGCCTTTCCAACCCTGTCCATATTCTTCGTGCCGCTGCCGTCGTTTGTCCCCAGATTCACTACGATTACATCAGGCTGAAACTTCTGGAAATCCCATTTTTCCATAGCACCCAGTTGTTTGTTTCTTTCTCCATTTAAAAGACCGCATACCTGCTCATAATATAGCGGGATTGCCTGCTGCTCATTGCCTTCCCAGGAACAGAAAACACCCCAGCCGCTCTGACTGATGCAATTGTACACCGCGCCCAGTTCTTTTGCCGCCATATATGCATAATTATCCACGGCATTGAAGCAAAAGGAATTCCATGTCATTTCTTCTCCTGCACCGCTGCCGCCCTCACCAGAGGTAATGCTGTCCCCTATTACTTCCAATCTGAGCTTCGGTGTTTCAAGAGGTAAGAACTCACCGTCAGTTTCAACCTCCAGCAGCTGAAGCAATGTTTTTTCATCTGTAGGAAACACAGGGGTATCACGAAGAAGCTTTACATTTCTTACCTTATCCCTTTCCATATTACGGAAAAGGCAGATTTTCTGTTCTCCCTTATTTACCATAAGCCGTTGGGACAATAGGCCGTCTACGATCACATCCACCCATGGCTCAAAAACATCATAATCGGAGCGGATTTTCACCCATATTTCTGTTGCTTTTACATTCAGTTCAATTCCGGAAGCGGTCCAAAATAGTGTTACCGGTTCCAGACTGCCATTCGTTCTTCCTAATATTCTTAAATATGGAATTTCCTTCATCTGATAATGGCTAAGCATTTTTCTCCACCTCTCATCTGGCTATACGAAATATTTATGTTACGATTTTCAGACAATACTTTTATTCTTACTATACTTCTTTTTTCTTTGCTTTTCCACATTATTTTCAGTAAAAAGCCCCTTCCGGATTTTCATCTCCGGAAAGGGCTCACAAATTCATTTATTCAGATTACACAAGACGTCTTACAGAAGTAATCGTTCTGTATGCAGCATTATCGCTGACCTTGATGCCATCTCTGGCATTGGATGCATGTACGATCTGTCCATTTCCCATATAGATTGCAACATGTCCGCCATAGCAGATCAGGTCGCCTGGCTGAGCATCTGCATAGGATACTTCATATCCGGCATTCTGCTGCTCATAAGATGTTCTTGGAAGACTTACGCCAAAGTTTGCATATACACTCTGCACAAAGCCAGAGCAGTCAGCACCACTGGTAAGGCTTGTTCCACCCCATACATATGGGTTTCCAACAAACTGTGTTGCATAGGATACAACAGAAGAGCCGGAACCTGAAGAACTGCTGGCTGATGAACTGTCAGAAGAACTATCTGAGGAACTGTCGGAGCTGTTTGCATCGGAATTGTAATCAACTGTATTGTCAGTATCAATTACATTACCATACTCATCATATTCATAATCAGAAGATCCATCAGAAGAACCACTTACAACATTTCCATCTTCATCATACTGAACCTCTTCTGAGGAATTATCTCCGTTCTGAGCTGCTTCCTGTGCTGCTGCAGCCGCTGCGGCCTCTGCCTCTGCCTGACGTCTTGCCTCTTCTTCTGCTGCAATACGTTCTGCCTCAAGCTGCTCAATTTCTGCCTGCTGCTGTTCCAGAAGGTTCGCATACTCAGTAGCCTGCTGCTGTGCGTATGCGATCTCATTCTCGCAATCAGCACTGTTCGCACGGGTTACATCCAACTGATACTGAAGGTTAGACTGCTGAGCCTCATATTCTTCCTTCATGGTCTCAAAATCAGCTTTCTCCTGCTCATACTGATCTTCTAACTTCTGAACCTCCTCAATCGTTCTAGCATATTTCTGAAGGCTCTCTCTGTCCTGCTCATACATCTGCTGTGTATACTCAGCTCTGGTAAGAAGGTCTGCAAGGTTATCTGCATTTAACATCATCTGGAACCATGCATTGTTTCCACCTTTTTCATAAAGATACTGAATACGTTTCTTCATGGCGCCGTACTGTTTATCCTTGGCATTCTGAGCCTTGGTCAGGTCACCCTGTGTTTTCTCAATTTCTGCTTCCTTGGAAGCGATATCACTCTCAAGAGTCTGAATGGAAACCATTACATTTACAAGATCAGAATTCAAAGATTCGATCTGGCTCTCAAGCTGCTGCTTCTGATCCCACAGGGCACTCATGCGTGCGTATGTAGCATCCAGCTGCTGGCTTGTCCAGGCCTGCTCTTCTCTTAAATCGCTCTCACGGTCAGCCATTACGCTTACAACCTGTGAGCCGCACATTAAAATTGCCAGTGTCAGACATACAATTCTTTTCTTCATGTTTCATCACCCTCGTTAATCTTTTTGATAATCTAAAAAGCTCAATTTGTAATATGTTTGCAACATTTCATTCAATCTTGCTACATATTAGCACACTCTCGCAAAGATTTCAACCCTAAATCGCAATAAATTTTAAAACTTTGTAACATTTCGTAATACATTTGTCTAAATAAGAGAACACAGAGCGTGTTTGTGCAACAGAGGGGGAATTCAAAGATTTCCGCTGTTACATAAAAAGAGAACCAGTATTTTCACTGATTCTCTCTTGTATATTACTTAACCATTATTTTCCAAACAGATCGTACAAAATCTGGTCTGCTGTCATATTATAATAACCATCCGGATCGGAAAGTGTATCTCCATTCCATCTCAGATAGTTTCCATTTCGGATATAGTTTCCAACGGATGGATGATAGTTGAAGATGCTGTATCCGGAATACAAGGACATATACTTCTTCGCAAGGGCTGCAGCCTCACTGGAATAGCTTCCCGTAGGTGTGGTAGTTCCGGAAATCTGGACACCTGCCTGCGGAGTGGAATGAATGATAACAACACTCTTATCACTGCACTGTCCAAGAACGATCCATGTATGACCATCATTGTATCCGATATCGCCAGGCTTCAGCTCCCATCCATTCTGTGACAGATAAGACTGATTTACGATTGATCCCCAGCCTTTCCCCTTGTAATAGCTTCCAATTTCACCTGAAACCACTGTGTATCCATATCCTACACCGGACTGTGTCTGCATTACCTGATAAGCAGACCAGCCTACAAAGCCTGAACAGTCAAATCCTTTCGCACGATTGGAAGTAGAAAGATCACGGTAATTATTGTAATCATAACTGGATGGATTCGCTGACCATTTATTATACCAGCTGGTCATGGTATCGCTGAGACCCTTTCTTGTGGAATCATTCCATCCGCCGCCCCATACGTAAAGTGCTTTTCCAACAGGTAAAAGTGCTCCTGCAAGATAATTCTTGATGGTCTTATTTCCTGTATTTCCATTCGGAGAAGGATCATCCTTCTTCTCTCCCTGACATACACCAGTACTGGAAAATGTATATGTAACACCATCAATAGTCTGTGTGCCTGTGTACATCGCGCCTGTAGTAGGATCAAAATAGTACTTTGTACCCTTGTCTGTATTCTCCACCCAGCCCGTCGCCATAGCTCCGGAGCCGCTGTAGAAATAATAGGTAACATTATTAATTGTCTTAAATCCAACTGCCATGATTCCATTGGTAGCAGTTTTCGATGTAGTGTCAAAATACCGCTTCACTCCTGATGAGCTAGTCAGCCAGCCTGTGGCCATAATTCCCGTTTTGGAAAAATAGCGGATATTTCCTTTGCTGTCCTTTACAAAACCGGTAGCTGCAACGCCTGATTTCGCGTAAAGGTAATAGGTCTTTCCGCCAAGCTTCAGCCACTTTTTCTTCATGTATCCGGTTGACGGTGCAAAGTAACGGCGCTGTCCCTTGGAATTGGAAAGCCATCCAGTTACCATAACACCTGCTTTGCTTGTGAAATAACGCTTTCTGCCCTTTTTATCTTTCACCCAGCCTTTCACCTGAACACCGGTAGATTTATTAAAATAATATTTCTTACCGTTCAGGGTAAGCCATCCTTTGACTTTCTTGCCGTTTTTATAGTAGTATGTTTTCCCTTTTACTGTACGGAATCCATTCTTCGTGGCAGCCTGTACATCTCTTGATGTACTATGGCATGTAAAACCGGCTGCCATAAGCATTACCAGCAGCAGGATACTCCAAAGTCTGAATTTTTTACATTTGTTTTGCATACTTACCTTCCTTTTTAATTAATCTGTTGCTGTCCACAGGTAATACTGCTGTCCAGCAAACACAACCCCTGTTATTATCATCTTCAAGTTTTTACAAAGTTGTTACAGCTTTATGTAGCTCATTATATTACAGTTTCCATCTATCGTCAACCCGAAAGTAAAACTCTGTAAAGTTTTCACAATATTTTCGTATTATTTTCTCTTTAAAAGCAATGTTTTCAAAGGTATTTTCCATAAAAAAAGAACAGCCCCACACAATGTGAAAGAACTGTCCTTTTATAAATTCTGTAATATTTCTGTTATAAAGTAATTATAACAGATGTTTTCTTAATTCTTCTCCGCTCAGAGCGCTTAAGTAAGCAGGTGCTACATCAAATACCGTCTTGCAGCCATTCTGTCCTTCCTGGTTCATGCGGTATGCAGCTCTTGCATATGCAATGATTACAGAAGAAGTAAATTCCGGATTGGAATCCAGTTTCAGGCTATATTCGATCACATGGCTATTCTCATCGTTCCAGCCAGTCTTGCCTGTGCGGATTACAAATCCACCGTGCGGAATTCCGCTGTGGTCACGTTTCAGTTCCTCTTCGGAAATAAAATGTACTGTGGTATCGTATTCATCAAAGTAGTTCGGCATAGTCTTGATCTCATTCTCAATCCTTGCAAGATCAGCGCCTTCTTCAGCTACTACGAAACACTCTCTGGTATGTTTCTCTCTTGTAGTAAGCTCCGGATTCTTTCCGCTTCTTACTGCTTCCAGAGCAGACTCAACTGGGATGGTGTACTGTTTGCCATCCTTTACTCCTTTGATACGGCGGATTGCATCAGAATGTCCCTGACTTACGCCTTTTCCCCAGAATGTGTAATCCTTGCCGTTTGTCAGGATTGCATTTGCATACATGCGGTTCAGAGAAAACATTCCCGGATCCCAGCCTACAGAAATAATTCCAACATGACCGCTCTCAGAAGCTGCTTTGTCCACATTTGCAAAATGTTCTGGGATTCTCTTATGGGTATCAAAGCTGTCTACCACATTGAACCACTGGGCATACTTAGGTGTCTGCTCTGGCAGGTCAGTAGCACTTCCGCCGCAAAGAATCATAACATCAATCTGGTCTTTCATCTTCTCAGCATCATCTACAGAATATACCTTCGCTGTCTCTGTCAGAATTTTAACACTTTCAGGAGCACGGCGGGTAAAAACTCCCACCAGTTCCATATCAGGATTGTGTTTGATCGCACATTCTACGCCACGTCCCAGGTTACCATATCCCAGAATACCAATACGAATACTCATTATCTGATTCCTCCTATACTACCGCACGCCAGATGCACAATCCCCACAAATGGTCAGGCAGCCCCCATCCCATACGAACGTCAGATGCTTCACGTCTGCGGTATCTATATCTATTTCACGCTTTAACAGTTTAATACGTGCGAGTTTTCTTGTCAATTGATTTTTAACAAAATCTGTCATTCAAAGATTCCGTTTCTCTGGTAACATCAAAACACCTCAAAAAAAAGAATACTGTACAATGGCATCTTTCACCACGGTACAGTATCATAAACTTCTACTTTATCAACAGCACAGCACTCCGCTTCCCGGACAGCACATTCCACATAGCGCATTCGCCAGACAAAGCTTCAGACACATATCATCTCCTGCCACCGGCATTCCTCCAAACGGTCCCTGCTGTGTCTCATACCAGCTTCCGCCGCCCTCCATCCGGTTCAGGAGCATACGGTACTGCTGATTATTCGGTTCCTGGCGCACAGCTTCACGAATATGCTCCAGCGCTTTTACATTATTCCCCATTCCCATGTTCGCCATGGAGGAAATATAATACCATTCTCCATTCTTCTGGGAAAGGGAATTCAACACATTCATAGCCTCCTGATAATGTCCGCTCTGAACAAAATTAGCTGCTGCACGTCTGCGCACACTCTCTTCATCTTCGTAAGTACTCTGGCGCTGCTGTCCTCCAAAACCGCCAAACCCTCCATATCCATAACCACCGTATCCGCCGGAAGATTCACCACTGCTTCCATACTCGCGTTCTCTCATGATCTGCTCATATGCCTGCTGTACTTCCTTAAACTTCTCTTCTGCCTGATCCTTGTTTGGATTGTTAATATTCGCATCCGGATGGTACTTCCGGCTTAACTTTCTGTATGCCTTCTTTATTTCTTCATCTGTTGCATTTCTGGAAACTCCCAGTACGCTATATGGATCCAACATGTTCTTTCTCCCGTTCTTCCCTGCGTCTCCTGCTCACTTCCTCGAAGCGGCACCACACACCGGAATATAAAATGTTCCGAAGAATATCCCCATATTTAATAATAGGAAGCTTCTCGAATTCTCTGCAGGTTTCTGCCATCATCATCATAAGGATCTGGCGTACTTCCCCTTCAAACCCTTCCATTGTATATTTTTCTGCGAAAGGATTGTAATCTTTATTTTTCACATCTTCTTCCACATCATCATATGCATCCAGAAGATAGATGAATTTGCCAAGATAAAAGCCAATTCTTCGAAGGCTTTTCTCCCACGCATCCTGCCTGTAAGCAAGAATCTCCTCCATAATATGCCCGAAAATCCCGGACATTCTGTCTATATCTGTCTCTCCCTGTTTCTCCAAAGCGGAAAGCGCATCCAGAAGTTCGACAATCCGCTTCGCCTTATCCGGATAAAGTTTTAACAGACGGTTATTTTTCCCCTCAAGAAGCCTGGCGTAACCAAGCTTCACATATTTCCTGTCATCGTTCCAGTCATCCAGACATTTATAATAAGTTAAAAGTATATTCATGTCTGCACAGTATTCTGTCATCACATTCTTTCGAACCGGCTGTTTTCTCACAGGATGAAGAATGCATCTGGTAGTACCCTTGTACGTCTTTGGCTCATAAAGGCCGGAAAGAAGCAGGATCACAAAAGTCATATCATAGCTTAATGTAATCTGGCCGGATATCCCGTATTTCTCACGCAGTTCCCTGCAGAGTCCGCAGTAAAAGGATCTGTACATGTCAAAATCCTTCATCTTAATCTCCGGCCTGTTCATTACAATATATCCAAACATATCAGCGCCTCTTTATAAATTTGGTATGACACTTGGGACATTCAATCTCCACTTTCTTAAATCCGCCTCTGGGGATACGGATTTTCTGACCGCAGCCAGGACAGCTATAAATATGATAGTCCTTGCGCTGGCTCATCATTCGCTTCTCTTTCTGGAAACGGGCTCTTAACTTATCTGTCATCTGAAGATACTTCTGATTCTCCTGATAACGTTTGGAAATATTTTTGGAAAAAATCCTGAAATAAGTATAAACAATGGCAGCCATTCCAAACAGATCCAAAAATGCGCCAATTCCACTTCTGGTCCCAGTAAATAAGGTGAGCACAATAGCAGCCAGTGCCACTCCCATAGTGAATCTTGCAAACTGATCCACTCCGTTGCGTCCCTGCATAAATCTCATAAATTTTTCTTTCAATAAAATACCTTCTTTCTTGTGAACTTATCTTCCTGGAATAAGTTTCTGTCGCTCTTTTGTTATTATATTATTTCCCTATCCCTGATTCTGTACATTCACTATTATGGTTCACAAAACAACCAGCAATCATTCCGTCTTTTCCTATCTGTCGCTGCAGACTTGAAAAATGTAAAATTTCAGATAATAAGATTCATCAGCAGACCATAAGATCGGATGATCTGGTGCCTGGGTGCGATATTCTACCTGACGGAGACGTTTATGCACATTTCTGGCAGCCTGCCCGATGGTCTGGGTAAAAAGCTGGTAATCCATAAAATGTGAACAGGAACAGGTTGCAAGGAAACCGCCGTCTTTCACCAGCTTCATGGCACGAAGATTGATCTCACGATAGCCTTTCACTGCATTCTTAACAGAGCTTCTTGACTTGGTAAATGCAGGTGGATCCAGAATCACCACGTCATATTTCTCGCCTTTCTCTTCCAGTTTCGGAAGAAGATCGAAGACGTCCTCACAGATAAATTTTACAGAATCAGAAAGTCCGTTTAAAGCTGCATTGGCTGTAGCCTGATCAACTGCAAGCTGTGAAGCATCCACACCAGTTACTTCTTTCGCTCCTGCATATCCTGCATTTAAAGCAAAAGAACCAGTATGGGTAAAACAGTCCAGAACTCTGGCATTCCTGCAAAGCTTCTGGATTGCCAGACGATTGTATTTCTGATCCAGGAAAAATCCTGTCTTCTGACCGTCTTTTACATCCACCTGATATTTTACACCATTTTCCACAATTTCAACCAAAGTAGGGAACTCTTCACCAATAAAGCCCTTATATGGCTCCATTCCCTCCTGCTTACGTACTTTCACGTCACTTCTCTCGTAAACGCCGCAGATCCGGATACCATCCTCTGCCAGAACTTTCTTCAGAAGTTCCACCAGCATCTCTTTATAACGGTCGATTCCAAGTGCAAGGGACTGTACCACCAGCACATCAGAAAACTTGTCCACAATAAAACCCGGCAGAAAATCTGCCTCTCCGAAGATCACGCGACAGCTTGAAGTATCCGTTACTTTCTTACGATACTCCCATGCATCCCGCACTCTTTTCTCAAAAAATTCCTCATCGATCACAGTATTCTCATCTCTTGAAAGAAGACGTACCACAATCCTGGAATTCGTATTGATGAATCCTCTTCCCAGAGGATATCCGTCAAAATCATGAACCAGTACAATATCTCCATTTACAAAGCTTCCCATAATAGAAGCTACTTCATTATCAAAAATCCACATTCCGCCGGATTTCAAAAGACGTCCTTCTCCCTTTTTCAGGGTTACTACTGCCAGACTCATAGCACTACTCCTTTGCTTTTGCGATTTAGGTAACATTGTAGCACACAATTTCTCAATTTGCCAGTGTTTCCAGGGGTTCTGAGAAAAAGTCATAAAAATTTCACTAATCTTAAAATTTTATAAACTGCCAGCCATTCATCTTCTTTTTTTAACAGACATCTCAGTCTCATTAACAACACAAAAAAACTCCGGACTGCCTGAACTCGCTTCCTATCGTCAGATTCTAAATCTGACTTTCAATGGCGGTACACGGTTCAGACATTCCAGAGCTTTCACTTATCTTATATTCTGACTTTTCCAGATGGTTATTTTCTTCTTATTTCGCATTCGCTGCAGTTACATATACATGAATCAGATTTGCCTTAATAAGGGCTGGACGAACTGCATTGTAAATAATCACAACCAGGATTGTAGATACAATTGCATTTACAAATGTAGCACCGGCGCTTAATTTTGCAAGGATGCTCGCTACTTCCTGGGGCTGACCAAGAATGTACTGTTTGTAGAAATAGCCAACGATGGGATCTGCGATCACATTAAAAGCAAGACCTGCAATGGAAGCGATCAGACTCCATTTGAATACGTATTTCTTGTCGTTCGTCTCATTGATCTTTGCAATCTTGTGGGCTACAAGACCTGTTATAAGACCGATGCAAAGCTTCAGGACAAAAGTCTTGGGTGCTCCTGTAATGTAAACCGGATCCATAAGGTCTGCAATAGTCATTCCAATAGAACCAGCAAGACCGCCGTACCAACCGCCAAGAAGCAGAGCTCCAAGCACGCAGAAGGTATTTCCGATGTGAAGAGAAGTAGCATCTCCACCCGGTACCGGAATCTTAATCTGCAAAAATGTAAAAGATACATAGCAAAGTGCTGCAAGAAGTGCAGTCTCTGCAAGTTTCATAATGGTAGAATTCTGTTTGTTCATAGGTTTCTCTCTCTTTCCCGGAAACCTGGTACATATTGAAAAACATTCTGCAAGATGTGCCTCACAAGTTGCAGGAATGATTTCTCAAACAAGCTCCAATGTTTCCTGTTTAATCACTGCTTTTTATACTGCAGTATCTAATTAGCACTTATCATAGCGAGATACTGGTATGTCTTCAATAGACAGTTTTGATTATTTTTAAGAGGACAGTTATTTTCTGCAAAAAAAGGTACAGTCCCCAATATCCCACTGGATATCAGTTTCTGTACCTTTTCCACCAGCAGACATGTCATCTCCTGGAGCATCAACACATACTATTCAACAGTATTCTTCCGAATTCAGGTCTGTTATTCTTCGTAGGACTCTTCATCAATAGTCTCGTCATAAGACTCATCGCCTACTTCATCTGTAGCACTTTCATCTGTTGTCACATTTTCAGAGCCGTCAGCTGAATCACTGGATTCTGAACTCTCACCATAAAGTTTCTCAAAGAACTTCATAGTATCTTTATACAGGGTATCTTTATCATCAGAAGATACTGCATCGCCAAGAACATCAATATCCTCAGAAGACTCACCATCATCGATCACATCAATGCCGAAAAGTTTCTTCATCTCTTTATCCAGCATATTCAGTTCTGGTGTAATGTATTTCTCAGTTCCATCCTCCTGATAGGAAACAGCACCATTTCCAAGGATACCAAGGTATTTCTGAAGAACTTTGATGGAAAGCTTGTTGGCTGTGTCAGAATCAAGTGTTACAGTAACTGCAGCATCATCTCCCATTACTTCGTAAAGAGCATCCTCATCACCGCTGTACTCTCCTTGACAGAAGGTCTTCGCTTTTTCAAATTTCGCTTTCGCATCATCGCCAAGGAAATCTGTATTCAGCTGGGATATATCTGTGATCTCTTCGGAAGAATCACTGCCATCACCAGTATCTGTTCCGCCAACTTCACTGATGTCACCATCAGCTGGCTCATCTGTACTTCCATCTGTGTTCTCGCCGGAATCATCAGAAGCCGGAAATTCTTCCCAGGATTCTTCACCGGATTCGTCTGCAGCTCCAGTCTCCTCAGCAAGTCCCGGATCCTCTGTAGAACTCTCGATAACATTGTCACCAAGAGCACTCTGGTCTACATTATCCACAATACTGTCCTCATCATCTGATGAATCACTGCTCTCCTCTGCCTTTCCTGTTACATTGTCATTTACACGCTCCAGAGTTTCCTGCATCTCAGAGTAATCATAGTCCTGCTGGGAAATCTGCTGAAGCAGGTTTACGATGGTATTAATCTCATCATCTGTAAGAGTTACATTGTTATTATTGGAGATATTTACGACAATATTGTAGATATCATCTGCATTCTGAACATTGTCTGCAATAACCTGCATTTTCGCCTGGTTAATAACAGTGGTAGCGTCATTCTGTCCTACAGAATCAGCAAGATTACCTGTAACTACCATCTCCTCAGTAGCAAGCTCCTTCTTGGTCTCGTCAAGCTTCTGTCCACTGGCAGTCTCATATGCCATCTGGATACCAGTCAGTGCTCCTGTACCGGATACCTCGAATGGGCATGCAGCAACAACCTCACAGTTGGTAACACCAGATGTGGAAAGGGAACTTGCAATCATATTGCAGGTAACCCAGTTCAAATTGGCGGTACGAACCTTGATGCCACCGGATGTGGTAGGCTTCACATAAGCGCAGCTCACTGTTCTTGTACCAATCTGCTCCAGCGGAACATAGGAACTTAAGTGATCCCTCTCATCCTGATTGGTAACGTAGATAATCTGTACCTGGCTGGAATCTACTTTAAAATATTTCAGCATGGTGTTCTTCTGCTCATCTGAAAGATCTGCGCCAAGTGTAACAACCTTCATAGCATCTGCCATAGCCGGTACTGTGGGAACCATGCTTCCCATAACCATTGATGCGCTGCAGAGTAGCGTAGCTAATAATTTGCCTTTCTTCATAACTTTTCCTCCAACTTTCTGTCTGGGTTATAATCTGATCTTTAATGAAAGCCTCATACTCTGTAACGGCTTCCATGCACTGCACTTCTGTCTTTGCAGTTGTTTCATTTAGTACACTTATTATAACATACTTCTTATAGTTTTTGTAATTTTAATTGTTAATTCTCTCTTTGAACCTGAAAATATGTTTTGGTAAAAAAATTATTATATCAGCAGCTTTTCCAGAGCCTGTTACCGTGCAGGCTGTAAACAGTAATCCAGAACCTCCTGCACGGTCTTAACTGGTGTAATCTCAAGCTTCTCTTTTACCTCATCGGCCACATCATCAAGATCATCCATATTCTCATATGGAATAAACACATGCTTTACGCCAGCTCTTTGGGCAGCCATCAGCTTCTCCGGCAATCCGCCAATAGGCATAACACCGCCGCGAAGGGAAACTTCTCCTGTCATTGCTATTTCTGCTGGTGCAGGCTTTCCTGTCACCAGAGAGGATAATGCAGTTACCAGCGTGATGCCTGCTGATGGGCCATCCTTGGGAACTGCTCCTGCCGGCACATGGATGTGAAGATCATTTTCCTTGAATTTATCTGCAAATTCCGGATAGAGGGACTTCACAAGAGTAATGGCAATCTGGGCGGACTCTTTCATCACATCTCCAAGCTGTCCGGTAATGATCACCTTTCCATCGCCTTTTGTAAAAGAAGTTTCGATAAAAAGGATTTCTCCACCAGCACTGGTCCAGGCAAGACCGGTTACAACTCCAGGCACTGGGTTTTCCAGAATCTTCTCATGATGAATTCCATGTCCCAAAAATTCTGCTACACGCTTCTCACTTACCGTAATGCTCTTCTGCTCACCCTTTACCAGCTTCACAGCTGCATATCTGCATAACACATCCATCTGCTTCTTCAGTCCGCGGACACCAGCCTCCGCTGTATACTCTTCAATAATGCGGCGGATTGCCTCATCTGTCACCTTCAGATTCTGGGCTTTGATTCCCATGCTCTTCATTGCTTTCGGCAAAAGATGACGTCTCGCGATCTGAAACTTCTCTACTGCAGTATATCCAGGAAACTGGATTACTTCCATACGATTGAGCAATGGCTCAGGAATGGTATCGGTGGAATTGGCTGTACACACAAAAAGCACATTGGAAAGATCATAAGGAACATTCATATAATGGTCTGTAAAGCTTCCGTTCTGCTCCGGATCCAGCACTTCCAGAAGAGCACTTGCCGGATCACCGCCGTAATCTTTGGCGAGCTTGTCCACCTCATCCAGTACCATAACCGGATTTGCAGCTCCGCTTCTCTTCATTCCTTCCATAATCCTGCCTGGCATAGCACCTATGTAGGTTCTTCTGTGTCCTCGAATTTCCGCTTCATCACGGATTCCACCAAGACTGATACGCACGTATTTACGGTGAAGCGCACGGGCAATACTCTGTCCGATACTGGTTTTTCCAGTTCCAGGCGCACCTACAAACAATAAAATGGAACCAGACTGTTTCTTATTAAGAGCCATAACAGCAAGCTGCTGGATAATTCGCTCTTTTACTTTTTTCAACCCATAATGGTCTTCATTCAGGATTTCTTCTGCCTCGTTCAAATCAATTTCAGCAGGTTCCTCTGTCTTCCAGGAAAGACTTGTAGCAAAGTCCAGATAATCATACAGCATACCATACTCATGGCTGTCTTTTCCTTCCTGCTTCATGCGGTTCAGCACCTTTTCAGCTTCTTTGCGTGCTTCCTCATTCATGCCGGATTCCTGGATTTTCTTCTGGAAACGGCGCACATCAGAAATATTCTCCGGATGCATTTCGTCCAGCTGCTGCTGAAGAAATTCGATCTGCTTCCGGATAGCGGACTCCCGGTAAACTTTCTCATTGGAGTTCTTCTGCGCAGTCTCAGCTTCCTCACTGACACGGAAAATCTCCATCAGCTCATAGACAGCCTCTTCCATCAGATGCATGCGTTCTTTCCTGGAATCCACCTCGATCATATGGTATTTTTCTTCCCAGGAAAGGCTCATGTAACCAGCCAGGGCACTGACGGCTTCCGGATAGCTTTTCCAATGGTAGATCATGCTGCGTACCCAGACGCCCCACTGAAAGCCTTTTGCAAAATCCATCAGTTCTTTCTTGATCTTATCAAATTTCTCCTTTTCTTCTTCCGGGGAGATATCCTGGATATCCGGAAGATCTACCGCTTCTGCCTGAACCATGCCGTCAGTATATTCTACATGAGTCACCTGCACTCTTTTTCTGGTAGTAATCTTGACGCTGCCTTCCTCGTCTATATTCTCAATGATTCCCATCACGCCCACTGGAAAAATATTTTCCATGGAAATTTCCTCTGGGGCTATTTCTTTCTTCTGTAAAACGAAGAGAATTTCTTCTCCGATATTCTGTTCTTTAATTCTGCCTTCCGGAAACATATCTTTTTTAAAGAAAAATGTAACTTCCGGTAAAAGAAGAAGTTCATAAACTGGTATTGTAATCATACATGTTTCCTCCTTGTATTGTTAGCACTCCTTTAATATGAGTGCCAGATTTATTCTATAGAAAATGGCGAACTCATATGAATTCGCCATCTGAATCTATGATAGTTCATTATAGCACTAAATTAAAATTTTGCAATAAGAATCGAACATTCTTTCTGGAACATGGTAGTTTTTTGAAACATTTATTTCGAAACGGGAGCTAATTTTGCATTCTGATCTGTTCCCCTTTTATGGGCGCATAGGTATAAAGCTTCTCACCTTCCAGGTCCGCCTTGTGCATATCCACAGCACTGATCT
This sequence comes from Ruminococcus sp. RTP21484sp1_RTP21277st1_D2_RTP21277_210401, assembly GCF_040924225.1. Taxonomy (NCBI): domain Bacteria; kingdom Bacillati; phylum Bacillota; class Clostridia; order Eubacteriales; family Oscillospiraceae; genus Ruminococcus; species Ruminococcus sp. RTP21484sp1_RTP21277st1_D2_RTP21277_210401. The sequence goes on from NZ_JBCOMJ010000035.1 coordinate 36,029, forward strand.
GGTGGTTGTCGTAAGTATTATAATAGTAAATTCCCTTATCCGTATTACAGCAGGAAGTATATAGCGTAATCTCATACTTGTCTTCTCCCAGCTTGCAGCAGCCCCTCTGCTGGTCTACGCTGCCAAGAATGTGGAAAAACTGGCTTACACTTTCTTCTTCTGAATCCCCGGACAGAGAATTCATTTTTACAAAGGCCACCCGCACAAATCTTGACTGGGAGGAGAGATCTCCCGGCAGTCCCATGCCACCCATTCCCCGGCTGTACTGATTCAGTTCCAGATTTTCTGAAAAAGTGTTACTGCGGTTTTCCACAGCCAGCTGCATATAATTGTTCAGATTAAACATCTGATAGTTAAAGGGCGGATTGTTTGTGAGGACACCTACTGGATTATCATATATTTTCATTCCCTCTTCCAACGACTCCAGGGTAATACATTCCTCTTTGTCCGCAATAATCCAGTGCAGCTGCGCAACTGGCAGATCAGGAAGAAATGGGGTGTCAATCAGGTTCATATTCTTAAGAAGCTGGCGTGCTTCTTTCACTGTAGCACATTTTCCCAGAATCCATGGGATCAGTTCGAACTGAGTGATATTGTCTTTCCCCTCTACAGGCTTCTTGTAGCTGGCATTTCCAACGAAATTAAGGCCGGCGATTCCAAGACCTTTCTCATTGACCGCATCATAATACAGAGGATAGTTCTCCATAACACATGCCATTCCGATCATGGCATAATGATTTTTCAGCTGACCGCCTTCTCTTAAGTCAAATACATAATTTCTAGGCGTGATCACTACCTGGTCTCCATAGGAAATCTCATAATCCAGAGTTCTTCCAAAATAGAAATCCTTTGTTTTATAGGTTGCTGCTGTACACATATTCTGTTCCTCCATTCATCAGAGACTGTTTAAAAGTCAGTTCTGTATTACTGTTCACTGGTAACGTTCTGTAATCTGCATATTCCAAAAAGTTCCCAAGGCGTTGTATTTTCCAGTCTGTCATGTTATTATTTATAAAAATTGTGCATGAACGGTTCATCATTAGTGTTATATATTGTAGCACAAACTGTGAAAATTTAAACTCTTTTTTCCCGATTTCACACTTTTTTAAGAAAGGAACTTACCATGAATAAATCTATTGCAGTCGCAGGTACCGGATATGTAGGGCTTTCTATTTCTGTACTGCTGGCTCAGCATAATCATGTTGTTGCAGTTGACATAATTCCGGAGAAGATTGCTTTGATAAACCAGAAGAAATCTCCAATCCAAGATGAATATATCGAAAAATACCTGTCGGAAAAGGAACTGGATCTTACGGCCACCTCAGACGGAGAATCCGCCTACGCAGAGGCTGATTTTGTGGTAGTGGCCACCCCCACCAACTATGACAGCAGGAAAAATCATTTCGACACTTCCGCTGTTGAAGCTGTACTAAGCCTGGTCACAAGGGTGAATCCTGCTGCCACAATTGTGATCAAATCTACGATTCCTGTAGGCTACACAGAATCTATCCGAAAGAAGCTTCACAATAACAATATTATTTTCAGCCCGGAATTTCTCCGAGAGTCCAAGGCCCTGTACGACAATCTTTACCCAAGCAGGATCATTGTCTCCTGTGATGAACACACCAGAGAAGCAGCTCATACTTTTGCAGCACTTCTTCAGGAGGGTGCTCTTAAAGAAAATATCGACACCTTGTTCATGGGATATACGGAAGCAGAAGCTGTAAAACTTTTTGCCAACACCTATCTGGCACTTCGTGTTTCCTATTTTAATGAGCTGGATACTTACGCGGAAATGAAGGGGCTGAACACCCGCGATATTATCAATGGAGTCTGTCTGGATCCCCGGATCGGAACTCATTACAATAATCCTTCCTTTGGCTACGGCGGCTACTGCCTGCCTAAGGACACCAAACAGCTTCTTGCCAATTACAACGACGTTCCTCAGAATATGATGTCCGCAATCGTGGAAAGCAACCGTACCCGAAAGGATTTTATTGCTGATCAGGTACTGCAAAAAGCCGGCTATTACAACTACAATGAGGACAACCTTTATCAGTCAAGCCTGGAAAAAGAAGTGGTTATCGGCGTCTACCGCCTCACTATGAAGAGTAATTCCGATAATTTCCGGCAAAGCAGCATTCAGGGTGTTATGAAACGGATCAAGGCAAAAGGCGCCACTGTCATCATCTATGAGCCCAATTTGGAAAACGGTTCCACATTTTTTGGCAGCAAGGTTGTAAATAATCTGGAAGAGTTTAAAGAAAAAAGCCTGTGTATTCTGGCGAACCGTTATGACAAGGTCCTGGACGATGTGAAGAAAAAGGTTTATACAAGGGATCTGTTTTCCAGGGATTAAGAAACGAAAGCGTGTCTAAAAAAGGCTTCCGCAAGATGTACATCACAATTTGTGGGAGATTTTGCCCGGATGAGGGCGCCGCAGCGGGCTGCGTAGGTCGAATTCGAGCAAAATATACCGCAATCTGCACCATACAAAAACAGGCAGGAAACATAGCGATCAAGAGAGCAATAGCTCCGTTTAATCACTGTGTTTCCTGCCTGTTGTCTATGAAATCCGTTTTTTATTCACCATACTGGCAATTGCTCTCTTTCAATTGCCGGATGACTTTATCCTGAAATAGTGATTATAAGCATCCAGCACATCCTTACGTCCTCTCACGCGAATGGGAACCCGTTCTCCATTTCGGAGTAAAAACTCCTCTTCTACATCTGTAATGTGATCCATATTTACCAGAAAGCTTTGGTGGCAACGCAAAAAACGGGGATCCTCTATCTTTTTCTCAAGATTCCCAAGTTTTTCCGCAGTTTCAAGCACCGAACCATCCAGCATATGTAAGGTTACTGTATGGCGGTCACTTTCCAGGTATAAAATTTCATCCACGAAAGGATAACGATACTGTCTTCTGCATTTCACTGAAATCCGCCTGCGAAGCTCAGACTTCAGCAGTCTGTTTAAAATTGCTGTGGTCTGCTTCTCTTCTGCAGGTTTCAGAAGATAGCCGGATGCTTCTACCTCATAACTTTCAAGCGCAAAATCAGGTGAAGCAGTCAGAAATACAATAGGCGCTTTTACTCCCAGGTCACGCAGCTTCCGTGCCGTGTCCATTCCATTCAGATCGCCCATATAAATATCAAGAAAAATCAGATCTGGCCATATATAGCCCTCTTCAATGTCTGCAAGGAGGCTCTCTCCAGATTCATATTCCTGGATCTGCGCCTCCCTGCCATTTGTCTGAAAGTACACCATCAACTGACGCTTCAGCACAAAACGCTCAACTTCCACGTCGTCACATATGGCAATTCTGTTTACCAAAGCTCTCCCAAAGCCTCCTTGTACTTGACTAGTTTATTATAACACAACGTTCCCTCTCGGGGAGAAATCTGCATAATCGTCACGTTTCAGAGCATAATCCTCAATTACCTGCACTCCCCACTTTGTGGGATCTTTCAAGGCTTGCAAAGATCCTTCACAACCTCTCCGGCAATGATCAGTCCTGCAACAGACGGCACAAATGCTACGCTTCCCGGAATATCACGACGCTCTGTACATTTGTGCTTGGCACCTGGCGGGCAGATACAGTGGGTTCTGCAGCTGATGGACATATCCTCTATCGGTCTTGTAGGGATTTCCTCGGAATAAACCACTTTCAGCTTACGGACGCCACGTTTCTTCAGTTCGCGGCGCATAACCTTGGCAAGAGGGCAGACCTTAGTCTTATAAATGTCCGCAACTTTAAACTGGCTTGCATCCAGTTTGTTTCCGGCACCCATAGAACTGATGATCGGAACCCCTTTCTCCTTCGCCTTCATGACAAGGGAGATTTTTGCAGTAACGGTATCTACTGCATCTACAATATAATCATATTCTTCAAATGGAAAATCGTCTGCATTCTCCGGCAGAAAAAAACACTTATGTGTCTCCACCTTCACGTCCGGATTGATTTCCAGCATACGCTCTTTCATAACATCCGTCTTGTATTTTCCCACTGTTTTTCGCGTTGCTATGATCTGGCGGTTCAGATTCGTAAGGCATACCTTATCGTCATCGATCAGGTCAAAAGCACCTACCCCGCTTCTCACCAACGCCTCACACACATATCCGCCAACACCGCCGATTCCAAATACTGCCACTCTGGCACCGGCAAGCTTCTTCATCCCCTCTTCTCCAAGAAGAAGCTGGGTTCTTGAAAACTGATTTAACATAAATTTTTCTCTCCTCAATGAAAGACAGGCAACAGACTTTCAAACAGACATTTCTCTTTCAATAAGAAAACTGCGGTCTGTTCTATCTTCACATAAAAAGCCTGGGAAGCTTATCCACCCAGACTTTTGTCCACATTACCTTTCGGAAATATTTTATAATGACTGTGTTTTTCTGTCAATTATTTTTTCGCCTACACATAAATAAATTACAGCGTTCCTGTTCACTCCGTTCGCAGTATCATTACAGCCATTTTTTCAAAACATCACTCAGCTTATTCATATCCAGCGGCTTTGCGATATGTCCGTTCATACCTGTATTTTTTGCCAGCTGTACATCTTCTGCAAAAGCATTGGCAGTCATGGCAACAATTGGCAGTTCTCCTTTTTCACCGGGGAGGCTTCTAATTGCTGCGGTTGCCTGATAACCATTCAGAACAGGCATTTGGATATCCATAAAAATAAGGTCATACCGGTCTTTTGGAGAAACCTCCACTTTTTCAACTGCAATTTTTCCATTTTCGGCTGTCTCAACTTCTGCCCCTGTCATCTGCAGGATTTCCACTGCAATTTCTCTGTTTAACTCATTATCCTCGACCAGCAGAATCCTTTTTCCTGTGTAATCTGCTTCTGACAGATTCTCCAGATAATTCCTTGCTGTTTTTTCTTTTTTGTCAGAAACAAACTGCCGCAGTGTAGCGGTCAGCCTGGAACGGAATAACGGTTTTGCAATAAAAGCATCTACACCTGCTGCCTTTGCATCTTCTTCAATCTCGCTGAACTCATAAGATGTCAGTACAATGATGGTAATCTCCTTCCCTATCCGTTTCCGAATCTGTCTGGCAGTTTCTATGCCATCCATATCCGGCATCTTCCAGTCCAAAATAACAGCAAAGTAATCATTTTTTAACTCATGACGTGCATAGCAGCGCTCAACGGCTTCTCTGCCGGAGAGGACCCATTCGCCTGTAATTCCAATCTCCTTCAATGTCGCAACTGTACTTTCACAGCATGTCTTATCATCATCCACAACCAGAACCGGCAAATTCATCAGATTTTCATCCTTTTCTTTCTCTTTTTCCTGAAGTTCAAGATAAATTGTTACCGTAATTTTAGTTCCCTTGTGTAAGGTGCTGTCCACTTTAATATTACCATTCATCAGATTTACAATATTTCTGCTGATTGCCATTCCCAGACCAGTTCCCTGAACTCTGGTTGTCCGATGGTCATCTGCGCGGCTGAAGGGATCAAACATGATTTTCTGGAATTCCGGCGACATACCGATTCCATTATCCTCAATCGTAAATTCATAGCATCCAAGCTCCGAAAATCCATTTGGCTTTTCCTCTATGGAAAAAGTAATATTCCCGCCATCCGGTGTATACTTGATCGCATTACTCATCAGATTCACAAATACCTGCTGAATCCTCAGACTGTCACCGCAGACATCCTCATGTTCAATATGATTAATGTGTATATCAAAATTATGTTTATGTTCATCAAGCACCGGTCGCGTAAGTGTAATAAGATTATCCACCAATTCTGACAGATTGAAATCTTCCTGTGCCAGTGTCATTTTTCCACTTTCAATACGTGCCATATCCAGCACTTCATTGATCAACCCAAGCAGATGACGGCTTGATTCTGTAATCTTGCTGAGACATTCAATAACTCTGTCCTGACTCTCAATATTTGCTCCGGCGATTGCTGTCAGACCCACAATGGCATTCATCGGTGTCCGGATATCATGGGACATATTGGAAAGGAATTCTGTTTTTGCACGATTTGCATTTTCTGCGGACCGGTAAGCCTCTTTCAGTGCCTGACGGGATTCAATCTCTGCTTTCTTCTCCTGTGTCACATCCATGGATGCCAGCAATACCTTTTCCAGCTTTCCATTCTTCCATTCCAAGGGAATATAAGAAGCGATTTTATAAGTCTTTTCATCCAGGCTGCAATACTCAAACTTATAAATATCATTTTCGCTTTTCAGATTTTCCCGGATATTTTCCGGGGCTATCAGAATATCTATAGCTTCCAACGGTTCCAGTGTCTTATACTTTTCAAGAACCTGCATCTGAAAATCATGATAGAAGCCCAGAGGTTTATATATCATCTGTCCATTCAGATTGTAGAATTCATATCTGTCATTTTCCAGATCACAGACAACAAAACGGTCAACCAGACGCACTATGCTCTGAATCAGCTGCTCCATGGAAGCATTATCCGCTGCCATCTGCAGATGCCGTGCGCTCTCTACCTTTGCCTCCGTAATATCCCGCAGAAAAATCATGGCATATTCTGAATCCTCTATCTCGCCACGTATGATCACATTACGGACCCATCGTTCTTCTCCCTTCAGAGTGATTCGGCACTCCAAAGACAATTCGGTTTCCAGACCCTTCAGTTTTTCCGCAATATAGCCACGATCATAAAAAGCAGATACTGCCTTCTTATCTGTTTCCACAACATAGGAATCCACAAAATGCCGGATCAGTTCATCCCATGTATGACTCTGTTCAAAAACAGTCATCAGGGACGGTTCAACCTTAAAGGTATCAAATGTGTTTGCTTCCAGGTTAACATAATATTCGCACAGATCTGTTTTCGTAAAGGCACGGTGGAAAGCTGCTGACTTTTGTGCCTGCATAATTTCTTTTTTTTCCGCATCAATATTAATAAAAATCCCGGCAATCCTGCTGGCAGAACCATCCAGCCGGCGTATTACTTCTGCTGATGCCCGAAACCACTGGTACTGATGATCCTTCATTCTCATACGGTACTCTACCTGGTATTTTACCTGATTCGTCTTATCCGCAATTGCCGCCTGAAGCTGCATCATTACTCTTTCTTTATCCTGTGGATGCAGAAGATCTGACCAGGATTCCAGTTTATTCGGAAAATCCAGAGTATCATGATAGCCAAGCATTTTTCGGAACTCATGGCTCCAGTTTGCATTCACAATCTCACTGTTTTCGTCACAGTCAAAATACCAGAAGCCGGAACAGATAGCCTCATTGATCAGTGCCAGATTTACATGATCCCAGTTGACCTGTACGGACATAATCCAGATCTGTCTGCCTGCTTCATCTGTCGCATCCTCTTTATAAAGCCGTACATTATTCACTGTACCGTCCGCTGTAAGGATCTGCGCTTCCCCGGCTCCGTGGATCTGCAAAAAACGGTCTCGATCCAATATACTTATATCCTTGCCGTAAAAAAAATTCTTCAATGAGCCTTTTGTCTGCTTCATAAAAGAATCGAACGTATGTCCTATACTATGTAGCAGCAGATTACTCACAGACAGAATAGACAGATTTTGGTCATAATATCCGGTCAACATACCTACCCCGCCATTATTTTCCAGTGTTTTCTGTATTGCCTGTGATAAATCCTGTGTTTGTCCAGGTACCGTCTTGTTTAAAGAATATATTTTATCCTCATAATTTTCCTTATATAACATTTTATAAAAACCCTCACTCTGTTTGATGCGTGTTTGAAAAAGGCTTTCTGCAAAATGTGGCGCGCAGATTGTAGGAATGCTTTTTCAACCACGCTCCAGAACATGCTCCGGCAAGTTCTCGTACATATTTTGGCATATAAAAAGGACACCTGACAAACATCCTGCCAGTGTCCCTGCTACATCTTTTTAAACTCACACATCCATATACATATAGTATAAAAGGTATCGGAATCGCTTCCGTTCTCACGTCTTTTCTATATATGGAAACAGCAGCAACCGGCTGACATGGTCAGACTTTCTGACTTTAGCCCCTTCTGGCTTTGCGTCCCTGCCTTTCAGCAAGTTTGCCTTTAAATAATTCCCATTTTTCATCAAAAATAAAATACCATGAAGTTTCCGATGCGTCAATAATATTTTGATAGAAAATCTGTGTTTATGAACCATTCGCAAAGTCGAAGATGTCTCGCACAATCGTTACTCTGTCTTTGTCATATTCCCCGAAGTTCTGAATCATGCAGCCACCACCAACAACTACATATAAACGCATCAGCTCCGGATTGTATTCCCGTTCTCTCAGCTTATGAAAAATTTCTCTTGTGTAATCACTGGCAGCCTTACGGATTACAGCCAAATACTTTTCTCCGATGTCTGCTGTCCCGGTACGGATCACCTGTTCAATCTATGGAATGTCCAGACGGATGTGGAATCTAAAAAAAACTTCACGCAACTGACCGCCCGATGACCACACCCTTGTTTCTGCTTCGCTGCGTACAGCTCGGAATCTCCAGCCGGGATCTGGATCTTCTTACGATTGGGATGGTGAACGACATGTACGCAGAAAGCAGCAATGATGAGTACAAAGGCTATGCGCAGATCGCTACGCAGATGGATTTTGATGCATTTTAGCAAATTTATGTGCCTTATATAATGACAGTGTATTGACATTAGACGCGCATTTGAGTATACTATACTTGAATGGAGGTGTTCTGTATGGCAACAACTAATTTAAATATTCGTACAGAGAAGGCAATCAAGGATCAGGCGGAGGAAATCTTCAATGAGCTTGGTCTGAATATGACAACTGCTGTAAATATGTTCCTGAGAACCGCTATCCGTGAGCATGGTATTCCTTTTGAATTAAAACTGGAAGTACCGAATGATACGACAGCCGCTGCCATTGAGGATGGCAGAAAAATGATGAAGGATCCTTCTGCTCCGCGTTATTCCAGTATGGATGCGCTTAAGGCAGCTCTCGACGTATGAAATACGACATTCAGTTTACCAATCAGTTTAAAAAGGATTTGAAGCTTGCCAAAAAGCAAAATAAAAATCTTGATAAGCTGTTTGAGGTAATCGATATTCTGGCGAATGGCGGTACGCTGGATGCAAAATACAGGGATCATGACCTTACAGGAAACTATAAAGGCACGCGTGAGTGTCACATCGAACCGGACTGGTTGCTCATTTATGAGATTCAGAACAACGTTTTAGTACTCATGCTTTACAGGCTTGGTACGCACTCAGAACTATTCAAAAAATAGATTTAAAAAACAGAATAGCAATTCAGAAAGCATCTATCAGAAATGGTAGGTGCTTTTCTTATGCCCAAATCCAGGAAAGGAGGTGCGCTATGGCGGGAAGTAGAATCAAGGGTATCACGGTCGAGATCGGTGGCGATACTACCAAGCTTCAGAGTGCCTTAAAGGGTGTCAATTCAGAAATCAAGAATACGCAGTCACAACTTAAGGATGTCGAAAAGCTCCTGAAATATGATGCTCTTCAGAGGGAGATCATCGAAACGGAAGAATATCTCAAAAAGCTGTAAGCGCAGGCCAATCAGTCTGCCACTGCTGTGCAGAAGATTGCTACTGCTGGTGAAAACCTGAAGTCTGCAGGCGATAAGGTTTCCTCCACCGGCGAAAAGCTCCTTCCTGCCTCTGCTGCAGTTACAGCTCTTGGCGTTGCTGCTGTAAAAACAGACTCCGATTTTGATTCTTCTATGAGCCAGGTAGCCGCCGTGTCTGGTGCAACCGGAGATGATTTCGATAAGCTCCGTGCAAAGGCTCATGAGATGGGTGCGAAAACCAAGTTCTCAGCATCCGAGGCTGCGGATGCTATGAACTACATGGCGATGGCTGGATGGAAAACCTCCGACATGCTGGATGGTATCGAAGGTATCATGAACCTTGCTGCGGCATCTGGTGAGGACCTCGCCACCACATCGGATATCGTAACCGATGCACTGACTGCATTTGGTCTGACAGCCAAAGATTCTGGGCATTTCGCAGATATCCTTGCAGCGGCAAGCTCTAACGCAAATACAAAGGCAATGGATGATTGACGACTGCGAAGCCGAAAACATCGACATGATTATCACCAAGTCCATCAGCCGATTTGCCAGAAACACGCTGGACTGCCTGAAATACATCCGCCAGCTGAAAGATAAGAACATTCCCGTCTTCTTTGAAAAGGAAGCCATCAATACAATGGATGCCAAGGGTGAGGTTCTGATTACGATTATGGCTTCCCTTGCGCAGCAGGAATCATAATCCCTCAGTCAGAATGTGAAGCTGGGACTCCAGTTTCGGTACCAGAATGGCCAGATACAGGTAAATCACAATCACTTCCTCGGCTACACCAAAGATGCAAATGGAAATCTCATCATCGATCCGGAACAGGCAGAGGTGGTAAAGCGCATCTACCGGGAATACCTGGAGGGTATTTTCTACATCCACAAACCAGAATTGTCTTAACACTGTGCTGTTTCTCTTTTCTTCCAACATATGAATCCATACATGTCATTAAGAAAAAATATCAAGAAATTTACAACCACTGGAATATACCCCGGGTCCTTAATTGATGCCAGTATCCATAAGATAATCAGCACGATGTCATTCGATGCATATCCCAAAGCATAATAGGAAGACCGTAACATAGTGAGTGATGCAGCAAAAAAACTTGTTACTACCGAAATGGTACTAAATATCAGATTCGGCGTGTTAAGTTTTTTTAGTAATATATAAAATGCAATTGTCACTGCCACATTGCAAAGAACAAGAACTCCTGCTCCTTTTCTTGTAATTTTTCGTATTTCTACTGTTCCATCACTACTGTTTCTCGCATTTTTCAGCCATGTCACAATCGACCAAACAGACATCGGAAGTGACATAAATAAGTAAGTAAACATCTCTCCCCAGTAGCGAAAACGGTATGATATTATCGCATACTGGATGCAGAAAATCGTCATCAATATCGGTGCCCATACATTTCCCTGTGCGGCAAATATCAGTGAAGTTACACCAATACAAGTTGCAGTAAGTGTCAAAGCATCTACTCTTCCTGCCATAATATTCGACATAACAACAATAGCAATAGACACGAACCAAAGTGCCCATTCTCTTTTGGTCATTCTTTTAAATGGATTATTCATTTTTCTAATTCCCTTCATACGTTGATTTGAGACAACAGGAAATTAGATATATTTTATACCTGTTGTCTCTTAAAATTGGATACCCTTTATATGCTTCTCTTGCGAAGCAATGGCACCCTTCTGCATATGAAGGATTGCATAATTACTTTCGTGAAATTGATAATATCCAAAAAACATAATTTTATCCTCTATAACGCTCTGACAAATCGCGATTCACCGAATTTTCCCTTGCCATCTAATCCACTGCCTCAAATCGTGACATCTAATCCGAGGTTACAACCTGACACACATTTTGCAGTAGATATGTTTCCATATAAAACAACCGAGCTTTTTCAGGAGTTAGGCTTCTATTCCCAACTTCCGAAAAAGCCCGGAAATACGCCGCTTTCTGGCACTTGATTTTATTTTCTTGACATCAAGACTGCCGTCTCAACATGCGTTGAGACGTCTGAACTGCTCTCTTTTTTACTCGTTGGTTTGCGAAAATATGTCCAACGTCTCATCAGTTTGTGGAAACATATCTATGGATTACAGCTTCTCCATTGTATGTTTTTGGTACAGTTAACTTCTAGAATAACCTACTTACTTCAACGTATCATTTCAATGATAAATTGTTCTGTTCCCTCTTCCAATTGCCTTACTCCACTTGGAGTAAAACCGTGTCGCAAATAAAAGCGCTGCGCTTTTGTATTCTTCTCAAGAACCCATAGTGAATTACAATTCCTACTTACGGCAAAATCTAATAATTTACCTCCGATTCCCTGATCCACGAAAAACGTATCTACATACAATTCCAAGACTTGCGTTCCCTGAATATGAATGAACCCCTTAACAAAATCATCTTCATATACATAAAATTCCTTAAGTATCTCTGGGTGCTCGATGTATTCTTTTGCCAACGGATAAACTTGTATTTCACCAAATGAAACCATATCATCGTGAAAAATTTCTCTATAGTTCATCCGCTTGGAGAATACTGATATCTCAGCAATTCTCGATGCATCTCTATCTATTGCTCGTCTTATCATGACTAATTCTCCTTTTTGTAATAAACTGAAATTCATCAGCATCTCTGCCTTCCTCTTTTATTCCGCAGGGATTATTTCGCCTCGGTTAGATACGTCCCCCATCGCTGAAACCATCTCTACCAGGCCATTCCATCAACTTCCGATTTAAACAATTCTCCACATATCTAATCCACTGTCTCAAATCGTGACATCTAATCCGGGGTTACAACCTGACACACATTTTGCAGCGGATATGTTTCCATATAAGAAAACCGAGCTTTTTCAAAAGTCTGGCTTCAAATCCAAACCTCCGAAAAAGCTCGGAATCTATGTTTTTTAATTTGTCTACGCCACGCCGGATGCGCTACGGAAGCAAAGCTTCCTACGCTTATCCGCGGCATTCGCCGCATACAGCCCATCGCATAATGGTGCCTTTGTGAGCAAGCTCCCACAGCACCTTATGCTCGGTCTTAACCATTGAAGTCTATGGGAACAAGTCGGTATAAGGCCTTTTCTACCTATACAATGCAAGGCAAGTTTACACTGCTGCCACCTGCCACTGTCTCGACCGTTGAGACAGTGAAGGCCGCTTAACTTCTACACAATCCATCCGTTCAAACCACGGATTTGCCATACACTCGCAGGGAGTTGAGTTGCCTGATTTCACCGTCTCGACCTGGTATCTGATCCTTATTTCTTTGCGCTTTCTTCCAACTCCAGCATATACCTATCAAAGTCGGACATGAATAAACTGTCCTGGATCACGCGATATTTTTCAAATTCTGTCTCAGCATGAAGCTTTGCAATTTCTGCGGACACCTTACCCGCATCCTGTAAAATGCCATAATCAAACATTTCAATGAAGCTGTTGAGCCTCTTTTCCCAGTCCTGCATCGTAAGCGGAATATGTCGTAAGGTCATGTTTTCCGCAAAATCCAGGTATGCCGTCACCATACGATTCAGCTGCTTCATTTCATCCTGACTCAGATAATTTTTAGCAACCGTGACATCGCTTTTCTTAATCTTTCCGTCAGGAGCATCTGCCCAGGTGGTTAATCCCATGTGCTCTTTTGTGTGATCCGCTCTTTCCACGATCATCTCCGCCGCCGTATGTCCATGAACGGCATAATGCATTTTATTCTGAACAGTCGCATAGAATCTTCTCGTTGTTGCAGCATTTTTATCATAGTCAATGGCTGTCGCATACAGGTCAGTGATCTTCTGATAGAATTTTCTTTCGCTGGCACGGATCTCTCGGATGCGCTCTAGCTGCTCATCGAAATACTTTTCTGTCAGATACGTTCCGCGCTTCAGCCGCTCATCATCCATGACCCAGCCTTTGATGGTGTAGTCCTTGGCGATCTGGTTTACCCATTTTCGGAACTGTACCGCACGCTCGGAATTGACCTTGAAGCCTACGGCAATGATCATCTCCAAGGAATAGTGATTTGTATTGTAACTTTTTCCATCAGGAGCAGTTATTCGAAATTTTCGAATAACTGACTCCTCCTGTAGCTCACTATCTTCGAATATCTTTTTTATATGATAATTGATTGTATTGGTACCAACATCATACAATGTGGCCATCATCTTCTGCGTCACCCATATATTCTCATCCTCGTAGCGCATCTCTATGCTGCCCTGCTGATCACCTACTGAGGCAACATAGGTTAAGTACTCCGCTGCGCTAGAGCGGATGGTTATCTCATCTTTTTTCTTTGCCAACTAAAGCGCCTCCTTCCTAACATCTATTCCACTGCCTACAAACACCCCAAATGGTCGAATTGCCGGATTGGTTGTCATCCGTTTTCATTTTCCCAAAATCATCCCCAAATGCCTGACATCTAATCCGAGGTTACAACCTGACACAGATTTCGCGGTAGATATGTTTCCATATAAAACAACCGAGCTTTTTCAAGAGTTAGGCTTCTATTCCTAACTTCCGAAAAAGCCCGGAAATACGCCGCTTTCTGGCACTTGATTTTATTTTCTTGACATCAATACTACAGTCTCATTTTGTGTATCATTGTCCAAACTTAGTGTAAACTCTTTTTCTATAATCGGCAACTTAAATTCTATGGATTTCATCCACTGACCATTCTCTTTACGTTCTTCGTAAATCTGCACATTATCCACTAACTGTGACAGGAACTCTCGTTTCTCAGCTTCGTTCATATGGGCATACAGCTTATCAAAGAAAATGAGAGCTTTGTAGATATTGTCTCCGGTAATCTTGTCTGCCAGTAGAGCGCGTTTCTTAGTTTTTGCAGTTATAAGCAATTCCTCTGCTTCCTCTATTTTATCATAAGTCTTGTACAAACGGTTCTCTAAATCTGTTTTTCTTCGCTGATAATGCTTATCCTCATAATCAAGAGAATCTATATCTGACAATATAGCATCTTTATTGTGATATAGCTGTCTTAATTGTTTTTCGTAATTTGCTATTTCCTGATCTAATACGCTTGTGTCTACTTCCATATTTATCTTGCTGCGTATTAAATCCGAAAATTTAGGATTGCTAACCAGTTTACTGATCACCTCTGCAACAGAAGCATCCAGCATTTCCTCATGCGCCTGTTTTTTATAATCACACTTATGGCCTCTGGTCATATTCCGGTGTTTACAGCCATAATAATAAAAGTCCTTATAATTGCTTCCATCCTTGCGCTTCTTAATGGCCTTGTTGCCATACATTCCGGCACCGCAGACAGGACATTTCAAAATTCCTGATAATAGATGAATCTTTTCTCTCTTGTCACGATTGACCTTTTCATACTTTTTAGCCTGTGCCGCCACCTTGACCTGCGCCTGCTCCCATACTTCTTCTGATACAAGAGCTTCGTGCAGACCATCTACTAACAGGTAATCGTCTTTCTTAACCTGCCTATACTCATTTCTTGTACCATGAACCTTTTCTGTCCGTCTTCTTCCATAAGAGATTTTGCCACTATAAACCGGATTCTGTATAATCCTTCTGATTAGAGCAGCATCAAATAACGGATTTTTACCATTCTGTCTGGCTATCTTATGGATTCCATGATTTTCAAGATACTTTGCAATTCCATTTGCACCCAAATCCGTATTTACATATTGGTCAAATATCATTCTGATGGCAACTGCTTCTTCCTCATTGACTTCCAGTTTTCCATCAATAAGTGAATATCTATACGGTGCAAAGCCGCCATTCCATTTGCCTTCCCTGGCTTTCTGCATCCTGCCTTCCATGGTCTGAACACGAATGTTCTCACGTTCAATCTCTGCCACTGCTGACAGAACAGATATCATAAGCTTCCCGGCATCTTTGGATGAATCTATTCCGTCCTCCACACAAATCAGATTCACTCCAAAATCCTGCATTACTTGTAATGTTGCAAGTACATCTGCCGCATTCCTTCCAAATCTGGAAAGTTTAAATACAAGAACATAAGATACTTCATCTTTTCCTGACTTAATATCCTCCATCATCTGATTAAATGAAACTCTTCCCTCTATTGATTTGCCGGATTTTCCTGCATCCTCATACTCACCGGCAATTTCATATTCATTATAGTCGCAGAACGCTTTCATTTTTGTTTTCTGTGCATCCAGAGAATAGCCATCTATCTGCATGGTTGTCGAGACACGGGTGTATAAATATACTTTGATTTTCTCTTTCTTCAATTTACATATCACCTCCAGGAAGTGCCGAAACTGCCGACAGATTGATACTGACTAATGTATCCATCTGCCTGATTGCCAAATTTCTAAGCAATATAAGTCTTTCTGATTGAGATTTCCCCTGCTCAATTAAAATAGCATTATAACTTTCCATATTTGCCAACACCAACAACTGATTTAAATTTGCATCATCACGCACATTCCCCTTTTTACCCGGATTATTATTTTTCCATTGCTTTGCAGTCTGACCAAATAAAGCAACATTTAAAAGATCTGCTTCACTGGCATATGTATAAGCAATCTGTTCTGGTGTTAGCTCTGGTGGAATCAAATTTTCCTTCACCGCATCTGTGTGAATACGGTAGTTCACCTTTGATAAAGCCCTGTTCAAGTTCCAGTCCAATGAAAATCGACTATTTTCATCTTGTTTTAACCTGCGGTAATCTTTCATAATATACAGTTGAAATTCCGGAGAAATCCATGTAGCAAATGCCATTGCAATATCGCTATGTGCATAAGTTCCTCCACCATATCTGCCTGCTTTTGACACTATTCCAATAGCATTGGTCTGTTCAATCCATTTGGTTGGCGTCATAACAAACCTGTTTAATCCTGCCTCACTTCTAACCGCCTCGAATTGCACACGGTTAAAATCTGGATTATGAAGTTCTTCCCAAACAGCCAAAAACTCAACTGTATTTCTGTTTCGCATCCAGTTCTGAATGACAAATCTGGGATCATTATCATTTCTATATTTTGCAATATCTGTCAACGAAATATATTCATTTTCAAAATCTTTCGTGTAAATCCCAATATCAATTCCTTTTGCGTGAATAATTTCCCTAACTATTTTATTTGCCATCTCTATTCCTCCACCATGTTCTCCATCTGTTCCAACTTCTGCAAGGCTTTCATATACGCCATCAATCTTTTATACTGCGCATCTCCAAGGCTGTGAATCTGCTTTAAAATCTTAATATCCGACCTGGTAACTTCATAATCCATATCTGCATCTTTATATTCCGGATCAATTCCTTTTCCAGTCAAAAGCTGTTCGGGAGTAATCTCCAATGCATCACATATAGACAACAGACAGTCCGCTTTGGGATTCGTCTTTTTCTTCTTCCAGTCACTGATGTTACTTGTTGCAATCCCGGTCCTTCTTGAGAGTTCCAACTGCGTTATGTTCTTCTGCTCCATCACACAAAAAATTCTTTCACTGATAATCATGATTTTTCCTCCATCAACATTCCGTACATATCCGTATTTATAAATTTGTTTATCCGTCTATACGGTTATAGTATCATGCTGCAACTTTTCTTTCAATAGAGAATTTTGTATTTCTGAACTTTGTTATATTCTTCTCTTTATATAGCTCCGTGTACAACTGTCTTATTCTTTCCCTACGAAGATAAAAATCCGGATCAGGCAAATTATCCAAGTCCATTGATTCTGCATACTTTGCTACCATCTCTCCGATAAAATTTGCCAAATCACTCCAGGCATCTCTTTCTTTTAAAACCACTTTATTCTTAACCATAATTAAAATCCTTTCTGACATTATTCATACTAACTATCATGCTATTTCACAAATTGGCAAGCAGTGCACCGGTATATACCAGGTGCATTTTTTGCTTGTTGGGGAGATGCCCCCATCCCCTTGAACTGCTGGCAAGCCGCAGAGCCACGCTGACGCTTTTTGAAAATAATTAATTTCTCTTCCTTAAATCTACATCATAAAGATGAATAACTGACTTAAGCGTTTTTCTAAGTAACTTAGTTTGCTCAGCATGCATCTCTTTTAATTCAGCAATATCCTCTCTGTAGATATTTCCGGTTTCATTTGCTTTTTTCGCATACTGATTCAGGTTATTGCTAATTCTTGAATGCAAGGACAACACCTTACTCAAATCTGGCCATCGCAAATTTATCAAATATCCATTCAAAGCCATTTTTCTGATAAAGGCGCTCATATTTTGAACTCCGGCCTCCTTCATTCGGTTATGCAGTATCTCCACCTCCTCCGGTTTAAATTTCACATAAATACCTTTCGAATATTCTTTCATTTTGCATTTCCTCCACTCTCTTCTTTTGATTTCTGGTTTCTTTTAGAAATCATTCTTCCGGGGCAAACAATGATTTCTGAAAATAAGCAACAAAAAAGCAACCGATGTTACTCGATTGCCATATTGTTACGCTTGCGAGACTATTTCTTTCCCAAAAATTTGTTAGTATTGCATAAACCGTTTTGTGAAAATTTCTGTCCAAAAACTTTCAAAAAGTGATAATTGACTTTTTGCAAATTGTTGTTCTCAGAGTTCATATAAAATTGGAAAAAGCCCAAACCACACGGGTTTGAGCTTCGTTTGTGTATTCATATTTTCTGTTTTTGGGTATAGAATCTCCGTTGTTAAATATAGAATATTTGTTTGATTTTGTCAAGAGTCACTTACAATGAACCAAGCAAAAAGATAAAAGAATTTGCTATGAACAACCACTGGCTGATAATGCCCTGATGGTTTAATTCTTATTCATTTATTATTTGCCAAAGAAGCCAACTTCCCGGATAATATTTTTCCATATCCTCATCACTATACTGTTTGTCAAGCGATTCTGCGCGCCGTTTGAAAGCATCAAACCAATCCTGTCCAGTGACGAGATCTTGGTCAATGGCGTACCCCTCTCCCCATGTAAGCATAATATTCTGACAGATTAATGCCATAATCTGCCCACGTAGTTCAGTCTGCCCTCCCTGCAAAAACTCTGAGAAGCAATACCGGAGGGTGTATTCCCCGTAGCTCAGCAGTTCCTGATATTCGGGTTCATGTGCCTGCGTGTAATCGGAGGGATTGGAGGAGGCAGTCGGAGAAGCCATGATGGTATCCAGCAATTTTTCAATCGTCGTATCCAGACTGCCCGCACTATGCAGACATGCCAGTGCCTTACTGTAATTCTGTGTCTGCAAATCTTCGATATACGCCTGATCGTTCAGCGCATCATCCGCAGCAGCACCGGGGAATTTATCCCGAATATCGTCTGTATAATAACTTCCGTCTCTCGGTTCCCAATATTCCTTCAACGTATACTCTCCCGAATCAAGGACCTCGAAAGTAATGGCAGTGGGAATAAAGCTCCCGCCAACGGATTCTAAAGTGCCGCCATAGGTACTATAGATTTCATGAAGAACCAGAAGATATACGGTTTCTTCCTCTATGTGGGTATCTTCACCAACCATCGGGGTACCGCTTATGGCCTCGTTTGCAAGCAGCACATGACTTTCTACATGGATTAGACCGTCCGTATTCTCGTCGGAGAAATGCTCCAAAATTGCTTGGTTGATCGCAGTATCAAGATCATATACTTCTACTTTATCGAAATCTGATTGCACGAAAGACGCGATAGTTTCACCAGTTTCTACTTTACAAAAAGTAATAACATCCATATTTCCGATTAGATCAAAAGCGGTAGCTGCGCAAAGATCAAAATCCTTTTTCTGTACAGGATCATTGCCGGTAAGATAAACAATGAGTTCGTAAGGCTTCGTCTGGGTCTTAAGCTCTATTGATGAATATCGGAAATCCTTTGGATAAGAGAGAAGGTGCGCAATTGAGGAGACTTTTGGAGCATCGCCAATATAGTCCGTCCTGTATTGTTCTATATCATCCAAGATTGTACTTTCTATTCTTACTTCAATATTATCTACATTCACATAAACAATTTTATCCTCATCCGTATTATTTTGCACATTCACACCAATTTTGAACCAGCCACCTTTTTCCGCATCCATTTTCACAGGCATACCAGGGATAAGATAAGCAGGCTCATCGTAGGCTGTTTCTGTTCTCACCTGTACTGGTTTTAGGAAAACTTGCGTGTCTCCAAGACCTTCATCGGCGGTTACCGTAATGTAGTTTCCCAGGGGGGATATCTCCTCATCGGCATATACAACGGTCTCCTGGCTACCGGCAGGTATGATAATTCTAAGTCTGAAACTCTCCTGCTTAGGATTCGTTAACAAACAGACCGCAAAAAACGCACATGAAACAACCGCCACTACGATTATCCCAAAAGCAGGCTTCTTCCAGTTTGCCAAGTTACGGATTCGCCCCTTGGTGTCGCCCTCACCAAAGGCAAGCGGCGTACCGGCAATGATGTGTTTACCAGTAGCAAGGCTTAATAGCGATGCTGTATAATCTGCCAGAACACAATCTCCCATTTTCTTTATCACAGCCTCGTCGCAGCTCATTTCCATATCCCTACCGGCAAGGATGAAAGCAATCCATACCAAGGGATTAAACCAATGGATACACAATACAACAAAAGCCAGAGCTTTTATAATATAATCAAATCTGCGGATATGATGCTGCTCGTGCATCAGAATATAGGACTGTTCCTGTTCTTCTACAGAGGATGGAAGATAAATCTTAGGTTTAAATAACCCCATGACAAACGGCGATGTAATATCATCTACCAGATAGATGTTTTCCCGTAATGGCGAAGCAGTGATTAGCTTTCTCCGAAGCCGTTTGTAAGATAATGCCGCATAGATACCCATTCCGATGACACCTACCATCCAAACATAGGTAGCAATTGCCATCGGTGCCTCAAGTGGGTCAGCTCTTAGTTGTTCCTCCCCTTGAGGCAAAGTATTATTAATTGCATCATCAAAACCGGGAACTGGCAGCACAATATTAGGATACTCTGTATGAACAATATCGTTCGGAACATACTCGATACGACTTGCCATTGTGCCACTTTCAGCAACAGGAGTATCAAGTAAACCGAACAGCGAAAAACTGGATTCAATAGATACAGGGCATATCAGTCGAAAAAGGACAATTCCCCAAAGTGCATATGAGATAACCTTCGGAGCCTTTTTAAGAAGAAGCCGAAGTAGCAAAACCAATACGATAACCACACTTGCAGTAAGACTCATATTTAATAGTTTGGGTAAAAATGTATAGAAGAACATAAAATCACCTCCTCAATCCGTCAATGAGTTTTTTGAGTTCTTCGACTTCTTCATCTGATAGTTTTTTTCGTGTGCCAAAAGCAGCTATAAACGCAGGAAGAGAGCCGTCAAAAGTTTCCTCGACAAACTGCTCGCTTTTCATTCCATAAAACTCTTCTCGTGATATTAGCGAAGTAACCATTTTGTCATGAAGCTGAAAAATGCCTCGTTCACACAATCTCTTTAGAACAGTATAGGAGGTGGTTG
Source organism: Ruminococcus sp. RTP21484sp1_RTP21277st1_D2_RTP21277_210401 (assembly GCF_040924225.1). Taxonomy (NCBI): domain Bacteria; kingdom Bacillati; phylum Bacillota; class Clostridia; order Eubacteriales; family Oscillospiraceae; genus Ruminococcus; species Ruminococcus sp. RTP21484sp1_RTP21277st1_D2_RTP21277_210401. Next base: position 57,025 of record NZ_JBCOMJ010000035.1, read on the forward strand.
ACTTCCAACTCAACTCCTCTTCTGCCATTTTAATAAGATCTCTGGAAGCCAACGGTTCATGATTCCAAATAATATCCGCAAAACGGGACTCAAGTACTCCCATTGTAGGCATATATGATTCCTCCTTCCTTTTATCTACATCATATAGATAAATATACTCTACATGATGTAGATGATATTGTCAATAGACTTCATGGAATTGTAATAAAAAAGTGTCTTCGACACTTCAACTCCCCTGCCCCTCAATCTTGAGGGGATAGGGGTTTCTTTTTTTCAACTTT
>NZ_JBCOMJ010000036.1:0-56939 GCF_040924225.1 Ruminococcus sp. RTP21484sp1_RTP21277st1_D2_RTP21277_210401
AGTTGAAAAAAAGAAACCCCTATCCCCTCAAGATTGAGGGGCAGGGGAGTTGAAGTGTCGAAGACACTTTTTTATATTAAGGAAAAGACAATGATTTCGTAAGGTTTTAGAGCCACTGTGTTAAATAATGAAAGCTGATTGATAGTTGCCGGCAGCAGGAGTGTAACCGACAGCTATTAGAAGCACTATATAATAGGAAGAAAGAAAAAACTGGAATATACACACTCACATCTTGCATAAAACCATTTTCAGACACACTCTGGATTGTATTTAAAATAATACAAAAAAACATCTGGATTTTTTGAAAAAAACACTTGCAATTTTTAAAACCTTTGTGTATACTAATATCTGCTGTGACATGATAGCAATGAAGCGCGAGGTTGCCGCCGACTAAGGCGGGTTTTCCGTGGAGCGAATGTCAAGTTAGGAAACTGACGACAAGTCACTGTACAAGTTCAATAGCCATCTTGGGATGGGACGTGTGAAAGAATGTCCGTAGCAGGAAGATGTTTTAGGACACACACGGAGATGTGTACAGTCGCCGCTTGTCGTACTGATAGTGAGTACGAATAGGAGGAGACTTTTTTTATGGCAAATCAGGTAATGAGAATCACATTAAAAGCTTACGATCATCAGTTAGTAGATGCATCTGCTGCAAAGATCATCGACACTGTTAAGAAGAATGGTGCAACAGTTAGCGGACCGGTTCCGCTTCCAACTAAGAAGGAAGTTGTTACAATCTTAAGAGCTGTTCACAAATATAAAGATTCCAGAGAACAGTTTGAGCAGAGAACACATAAGAGACTGATTGATATCATTGCTCCGACCCAGAAGACAGTTGATGCACTGTCCAGACTGGAAATGCCTGCTGGTGTTCATATCGACATCAAGATGAAGGCAAAATAATTAATCTTGTAAATGCATAAGCATTTAGCTATTTATTATATGATTACCCGAAAGGGCAATCCGCTATAGGAGGAAGAAAGATGAAGAAAGCTATTTTAGCTACCAAAGTCGGAATGACTCAGATCTTCAACGAAGATGGAATGTTAATTCCGGTAACCGTTTTACAGGCTGGTCCATGTGTCGTAACTCAGGTTAAAACAGATGAGAACGACGGATACACAGCAGTTCAGGTTGGCTTCGGCGACATCAGAGAGAAACTGGTGAACAAACCGGAAACAGGCCACTTTGCAAAAGCAGGCGTTGCAGTTAAGAGATTCGTTAAAGAATTCCGTTTTGAGAACGCTGCTGAATATGAGGTAGGACAGGAAATTAAAGCTGATATCTTTGCAGCTGGAGATCACATCGATGCAACAGCAGTTTCAAAAGGTAAAGGCTTCCAGGGCGCAATCAAGAGACATGGACAGTCCAGAGGACCTATGGCTCACGGTTCCAAATATCATCGTCATGCAGGTTCCAATGGTGCTTGTTCTGATCCGAGCAAGGTATTCAAAGGAAAACACATGCCAGGTCATATGGGAAGCGAGCAGGTAACTGTTCAGAATCTTGAGATCGTACGCGTAGATACAGAGAATAACTTACTGTTAGTTAAAGGTGCTGTTCCAGGACCTAAGAAATCCTTGGTTACAATCAAAGAGACAGTAAAGTCCTTATAATAAGAAAGGAGGAGCACACAAATGGCAAACGTAACTGTTTATAATATGGAAGGCAATGAAGTTGGAACAATGGAGCTGAACGATGCAGTATTCGGCGTTGAAGTCAATGAGCATCTTGTTCACCTTGCTGTTGTTCGTCAGCTTGCAAATAAACGCCAGGGTACTCAGAAAGCGAAAACTCGTTCTGAAGTAAGCGGTGGCGGAAGAAAACCTTGGAGACAGAAAGGAACCGGTCATGCTAGACAGGGATCCATCCGTGCTGCACAGTGGACAGGCGGCGGAATTATTTTCGCACCAACTCCAAGAGATTATGAAGTAAAAATGAACAAAAAAGAAAGAAGAGCAGCTCTTAAATCCGCTCTGACTTCCAAAGTTCAGGACAATAAATTCGTAGTTGTTGATAGCCTTGCACTTGCTGATGCAAAGACAAAAGAAATGCAGAAGGTTCTTACAAACCTGAAAGCAGAGAAAGCTCTTATTGTAACAGCACAGGAAGACAAGAACGTAATCCTTTCTGCAAGAAATATCGAGAACGTACAGACTGTAGCTGCTAACGGCATCAACGTATATGATGTTATGAGCCACGGTACTGTAGTAGTAACTAAAGACGCTGTAGCATCCATCGAGGAGGTATACGCATAATGGCAGATATTAAATATTACGACGTGATCAAAAGACCAGTGATCACTGAAAAATCCATGGCTGCTATGGGTGAGAAGAAATATACTTTCCTTGTTCATCCGGAAGCAAACAAAGCTCAGATCAAAGAAGCAGTTGAGAAAATGTTCGATGGAACAAAAGTTAAAAGCGTAAATACCATGAATCTTGATGGTAAGAAAAAACGCCGCGGAATGGTAGTTGGAAAAACTGCTAAATCCAAAAAAGCTATCGTAGCCCTTACAGAGGACAGCAAAGACATCGAGATCTTCGAGGGTCTTTAATTAACAGATAGCAGTTTATACGCATTCAAAAGCGTGAGAACAAATTTGAAAGGAGAAAAGAAATGGGAATCAAAAGTTATAACCCATATACCCCGTCTAGAAGACATATGACTGGTTCCGACTTCTCTGAGATCACTAAAGCAACACCAGAGAAATCCCTTACCGTGTCTTTAAAGAAAAACGCTGGACGTAACAACCAGGGTAAGATCACTGTAAGACATCAGGGAGGCGGAAGCCGTAGAAAATATAGAATCATTGACTTCAAGAGAAGAAAAGATGGAATCCCGGCAGTAGTTAAATCTGTTGAGTATGATCCGAACAGAACAGCAAACATCGCACTTATCTGCTATGCAGATGGCGAGAAAGCATACATTCTTGCTCCGGAAGGACTTAAAGTTGGACAGAAAGTTATGAACGGACCGGAAGCTGAAATCCGTGTAGGTAACTGCTTACCGTTAGAGCTTATCCCGGTTGGTACTATGGTTCATAACATTGAGCTTCACCCAGGAAAGGGCGGACAGATGGTTCGTTCCGCTGGTAATGGTGCTCAGCTTATGGCTAAAGAAGGCAAATACGCTACACTTCGTCTCCCATCTGGTGAGATGAGAATGGTTCCGATCATCTGCCGTGCTACAGTTGGTATCATCGGAAATGGTGATCACAACCTGATCAACATCGGTAAAGCTGGCCGTAAGCGTCACATGGGAATCAGACCTACAGTTCGCGGTTCTGTTATGAACCCGAATGACCATCCACATGGTGGTGGAGAGGGCCGCGCTCCGGTTGGACGTCCAGGTCCGTGTACACCTTGGGGCAAACCTGCTCTTGGTCTGAAGACAAGAAAGAAAAACAAAGCGTCCAACAAGCTCATCGTAAGAAGACGCGATGGAAAAGCTTTAAGCAAATAATAAGGAGGATTAAGAATGTCTCGTTCACTGAAAAAAGGACCTTTTGCAGATCAGAGCTTACTTAAAAAAGTAGATGCATTAAACGCTGCAAATGATAAATCCGTAATCAAAACTTGGTCACGCCGTTCCACAATCTTCCCGTCTTTTGTTGGACATACAATCGCTGTCCATGACGGAAGAAAACATGTGCCGGTATATATTACTGAGGATATGGTTGGTCACAAACTTGGTGAGTTTGTTGCTACCAGAACCTACAGAGGACACGGAAAAGACGAAAAGAAATCCGGTGTTCGTTAGTTAGTACTTTTCACCAGGCTGCCTGATCGCAAGAAGCGGTCCGGGCAACCCAGGTGTTTACCTGAATATTGAATATGACGAAAGGAGGCACTTTAAAATGGCAAAAGGACATAGAAGCCAGATTAAGAGAGCCAGAAATGAGAATAATAGAGAGACAAGACCGTCTGCAAAATTATCTTATGCAAGAATTTCTGTTCAGAAAGCCTGCTACGTTTTAGATGCAATCCGTGGCAAAGATGTGCAGACAGCACTTGGTATCCTGACATACAACCCAAGATACGCTTCCAGCGTAATCAAAAAGTTACTGGAATCAGCTATTGCTAACGCTGAGAACAATAACGGAATGAACGCAGACAATCTCGTCGTTGCAGCCTGCTATGCAAATAAAGGACCTACAATGAAGAGAATCCAGCCAAGAGCACAGGGTAGAGCTTACAGAATCGAGAAGAGAACAAGCCATATTACCATCGTGCTGGATGAGAAATAAGGAGGATAAACATGGGACAGAAAGTTAACCCACATGGCCTTAGAGTCGGTGTTATCAAGGATTGGGATTCAAGATGGTATGCAGAGAGCGATTTCGCAGACTATCTGGTAGAGGACTACAACATCAGAACATTCCTCAAAAAGAAATTATACAGCGCAGGTGTTTCCAAGATCGAGATCGAGAGAGCATCTGACAGAGTCAAAGTTATCATTTACACAGCTAAACCTGGTATCGTAATCGGTAAAGGCGGCGCTGAGATCGAGAAAGTTAAAGCTGAACTTGCTAAATACACAGACAAGAAGCTTATCGTTGATATCAAAGAAGTTAAGAGACCAGACAGAGACGCTCAGCTTGTTGCAGAGAACATCGCTCTTCAGCTGGAGAACCGTATCTCCTTCAGACGTGCTATGAAATCTACAATGCAGCGTACAATGAAATCTGGAGCAAAGGGAATCAAAACATCCGTATCCGGACGTCTTGGTGGAGCTGATATGGCTCGTACAGAGTTCTACAGCGATGGAACTATTCCGCTTCAGACACTTCGTGCAGACATCGATTATGGTTTCGCAGAAGCAGACACCACATATGGCAAAGTTGGTGTAAAGGCATGGATCTACAATGGTGAGATTCTTCCAACTAAAGGAACTAAGGAAGGGAGCGATAAATAATGTTAATGCCAAAAAGAGTTAAACGTCGTAAACAATTCCGTGGCTCCATGAGAGGAAAAGCCCTTAGAGGTAATCAGATCAATTATGGTGAATTCGGTCTTGTTGCTACCGAGCCTTGCTGGATCAGATCTAATCAGATCGAGGCAGCCCGTGTTGCTATGACCCGTTATATCAAACGTGGTGGTAAGGTTTGGATCAAGATTTTCCCAGATAAACCAGTAACAGCAAAACCAGCAGAAACTCGTATGGGTTCCGGAAAAGGTGCCCTGGAATACTGGGTAGCAGTTGTTAAACCAGGACGTGTTATGTTTGAGATCGCAGGCGTTTCTGAAGAAATCGCTCGTGAGGCATTACGTCTTGCAATGCACAAGTTACCATGTAAATGCAAAATAGTTTCTCGTGCAGAGTTAGAAGGCGGTGATAACAGTGAAAATTAATAAATTCGTAGAAGATTTACAGGCAAAATCAGCTGCAGAATTAAACGAAGAATTAGTAGCTGCTAAGAAAGAACTTTTCAATCTGAGATTTCAGAATGCAACCAATCAATTAGACAATACAGGACGAATCAAAGAGGTTCGCAGAAATATTGCCAGAATCCAGACAGTGATCACTGCGAAAGCTAACGCTTCCAAATAGTGAATTTAGGAGGACATAATCGTGGAAAGAAATCTGAGAAAAACCCGCGTGGGTAAGGTTGTCAGCAATAAGATGGATAAGACCATCGTAGTTGCAATTGAAGACCATGTAAAACATCCTCTTTACAAGAAAATCGTGAAGAGAACATATAAATTAAAAGCTCATGACGAAAACAATGAGTGCAACATCGGTGATACCGTAAAAGTTATGGAGACCAGACCGCTGTCCAAAGACAAGAGATGGAGACTGGTTGAAGTAGTAGAGAGAGTTAAATAAGGAGGATAACCAGTATGATTCAGCAGGAAACAAGACTGAAAGTTGCCGACAACACTGGTGCAAAAGAAATCCTTTGTATCCGTGTTATGGGTGGCTCTACAAGAAGATATGCAAACATCGGCGATACAATCGTTGCTACTGTTAAAGATGCAACACCAGGCGGCGTTGTTAAAAAAGGTGACGTAGTAAAGGCTGTTGTAGTTAGATCCAAAAAAGGCGCTCGTCGTAAAGACGGATCCTATATCCGTTTCGATGAAAATGCTGCCGTAATCATTAAAGACGACTTAACTCCGAGAGGAACACGTATCTTTGGACCAGTTGCCAGAGAGCTTCGTGAGAAAAAATTCATGAAGATCGTTTCCTTAGCTCCGGAAGTATTATAGGAGGGTGCCTAATGTCAGCTATGAAGATTAAAAAAGGTGATACTGTTACAGTAATCGCTGGTAAAGATAAAGGCAAAGAAGGCAAAGTCCTTGCCGTTAACGTAAAAGACAATACCGTATTAGTAGAGAACGTTAATATGGTTACAAAACACACCAAACCATCAGCTGCAAACCAGAATGGTGGAATCATCACAAAAGAAGCTCCGCTTCACATCTCCAACGTAATGCTTATGGCAGATGGAAAAGCAACAAGAGTTGGCTTTAAGATGGATGGTGACAAAAAAGTCCGCGTTGCCAAAGCAACAGGTAAGGTTATCGATTAATTGAGAGAGGAGGCAGACATAAGTGAGTAGATTAAAAGAACTTTATACTAATGAGATCATGGATGCCATGACCAAAAAATTCGGATATAAAAACGTTATGCAAGTGCCAAAACTCGACAAGATCGTAATTAACATGGGTGTTGGTGAAGCAAAAGAGAACGCTAAGCTTCTTGACGCAGCTATTGCTGATATGGAGCTGATCACAGGACAGAAAGCTATCGCAACAAAAGCTAAAAAATCTGTTGCTAACTTCAAAATCAGAGAGGGAATGCCGATCGGATGTAAAGTAACATTAAGAGGCGAGAAGATGTATGAGTTCGCTGATCGTCTGATCAACCTGGCACTTCCACGTGTACGTGACTTCCGTGGCGTTAATCCTAACGCATTCGATGGAAGAGGAAACTACGCTCTTGGTATCAAAGAGCAGCTTATCTTCCCAGAAGTTGAGTACGATAAAGTTGACAAAGTAAGAGGTATGGACATTATCTTCGTTACAACAGCAAATACTGATGAGGAAGCTCGTGAGTTACTGAAGCTGTTCAACATGCCTTTTGCGAAATAAGTAGAGGAACATTCCAAAGTTGACCGCCGGCTCCTTGCCGGGGTCAGCAGATCTGATATAGGAGGAACGATTCATGGCTAAGACAGCAATGAAAATCAAACAGCAGCGTCCAGCTAAATTTTCCACAAGAGAATATAGCCGTTGCAGAATTTGTGGACGTCCACATGCATATTTAAGAAAATACGGAATCTGCAGAATCTGCTTCCGTGAGTTAGCTTACAAAGGACAGATCCCGGGAGTTAAGAAAGCTTCCTGGTAAGCCGAAGCTGAAAGTCGCTTAATGAATGTAAGCCGTAAGGCGAACATGAATTTCGTGCAAAGTCCATCCCGAACCTTAACGAGTACAAGCCGCAAGGTGCAGTACCGGTTTAGTCACGGGATGATGTTACACAGGTAACACGTAAATTTATATAAATATACTATGACATGTAAAGTCTGAATATGAGGAGGAAACTAACATGACAATGAGCGATCCAATCGCAGACATGCTTACAAGAATTCGTAATGCAAACACTGCAAAACACGACACAGTAGATGTACCAGCATCCAAGATGAAAATTGCAATTGCAAACATCCTTGTTGATGAGGGATACATTGCAAAATACGATTTAGTTGAAGATGGTGTTGTTAAAAACATCCATATCACACTGAAATATGGCGAAGACAAAAACGAGAAGATCATCACAGGTTTAAAGAGAATCTCTAAACCGGGTCTTCGTGTTTATGCTGGTAAGGAAGAGCTTCCGAAGGTTCTTGGAGGACTTGGAATCGCAATCCTTTCCACTAATAAAGGTGTTATCACCGATAAAGAAGCTCGTAAACTTCAGGTAGGCGGCGAGGTTCTTGCATTTGTATGGTAAGCTTCGGCTCCGTACATTCAAGAAGTAGACGAAACACTGAAAACAGAGAGGTTGCGAAAACCTCTCCGATAATCTAAGTAAGGAGGACACATAGTATGTCACGTATCGGTAGACTTCCGGTTGCTATTCCGGCAGGAGTTGAAGTATCTGTTGCAGAAGGAAACGTAGTAACCGTAAAAGGACCAAAAGGAACACTTGAGAGAGCGCTTCCAACAGAGATGGAAATCAAAGTTGAAGATGGTCATGTAGTTGTTGCAAGACCAAACGACTTAAAGAAAATGAAATCCCTTCACGGCTTAACAAGAAGCCTTATCCACAACATGGTTGTTGGTGTAAGCGAAGGATACACCAAGACTCTTGAAGTTAACGGTGTTGGTTACAGAGCCGCTAAGCAGGGCAAGAAGCTTACTTTAAACCTTGGATATTCTCACCCGGTAGAAATGGAAGATCCGGAAGGTATTGAGACCAAAGTAGACGGTAACAAGATTATCGTTTCCGGTATCAGCAAGGAAAAAGTTGGACAGTTTGCAGCTGAGATCAGAGATAAGAGAAGACCTGAGCCATACAAGGGTAAAGGTATTAAGTATGATACTGAGGTTATCAGACGCAAAGTTGGTAAGACTGGTAAGAAATAATTAAGGAGAGTGAGAAAATGGTTAATAAAGCATCTAGAGCGGAAATTCGCGAGAAAAAGCATAGAAGATTACGTCATCATTTAAATGGCACTGCAACAACTCCGCGTCTTGCAGTATTTCGTTCCAATAAACACATGTATGCACAGATTATCGATGACACCGTTGGAAAGACTTTAGTATCTGCTTCTACTCTTCAGAAAGACGTAAAAGCACAGCTTGAGAACACCGACGATGTTGCAGCAGCAGCATATCTTGGCACTGTAATCGGTAAGAAGGCAGTGGAAGCCGGCATCGAGGAAGTTGTTTTTGACAGAGGTGGATACATTTACCATGGTAAAGTAAAAGCACTGGCAGACGCAGCAAGAGAAGCTGGACTGAAATTCTAATAAGGAGGAGCGAAACACATGAAACGTAATCTTATTGATGCTAGTCAGTTAGAGTTAGAAGATAAAGTAGTATCAATCAAGCGTGTTACCAAGGTTGTTAAAGGTGGTCGTAACTTCCGTTTCACAGCTTTAGTTGTTGTAGGTGACGGCAATGGACACGTTGGTGCAGGACTTGGAAAGGCAGCCGAGATTCCGGAAGCAATCCGCAAAGGAAAAGAGGATGCTATTAAGAAATTAGTAACCGTAGCAAGAGATGAGAATGGTTCCATTACACATGACTTCGTAGGTTCTTACGGAAGCGCTTCCATGCTTCTTAAGAGAGCTCCGGAAGGTACTGGAGTTATCGCCGGCGGCCCGGCTCGTGCCGTTATCGAGTTAGCTGGTATCAAAAACATCCGTACAAAATGTATGGGATCCAGAAATAAGCAGAATGTTGTTCTTGCAACCATCGAAGGCTTAAGACAGTTAAAAACTCCGGAAGAAGTTGCAAAACTTCGTGGAAAATCTGTTGATGAGATTCTGGCTTAAGGAGGAATATTAAAATGGCAAATACATTAAAAGTTACTTTAGTAAAATCTCCGATTGGCGCAGTTCCGAAGCACAAACTTACTGTTAAAGCAATGGGTCTTACCAAAATGCACAAAACAGTTGAGATGCCAGACAATGCGGCAACAAGAGGAATGATTCAGCAGGTACAGCACCTGGTAAAAGTAGAAGAAGCATAATTACAAAAAGGAGGTGCCATAATGGAATTATCAAACTTAAGACCAGCTGAGGGTTCTAAGCACAGCGATAACTTCAGAAGAGGCCGTGGACATGGTTCAGGAAACGGCAAAACAGCTGGTAAAGGCCATAAAGGACAGTTAGCACGTTCCGGACACAAGAAACCGGGATTTGAAGGTGGACAGATGCCTTTATACAGACGTCTGCCTAAGAGAGGATTCACAAACAGAAACTCTAAAGAGATCATTGCAATCAACGTTGATGTTCTGAACCGTTTTGAGGATGGTGCAGAGGTTACAGTTGAGAGCTTACTTGCAAGCAGTGCAATTTCCAAAGCTGGTGACGGCGTTAAAATCCTTGGAAACGGCGAGCTTACCAAGAAGCTTACAGTTAAAGTAAACGCTGTAAGTGAGACTGCAAAGTCTAAAATCGAAGCTGCAGGTGGTACAGTAGAGCTGATCTAATAGAGGTGATCAAATGTTTGAAACTCTCAAAAACGTTTTCAGAGTAAAAGAGATGAGACGTAAACTCCTCTATGTATTATGGATGATTCTTGTCATCCGTATTGGATCACAGCTTCCTGTTCCAGGAGTAGACAGCGATTTCTTTAAAGAGTGGTTTGCTAAAAACACTGGTGACGCATTCAATTTCTTTGATGCGTTCACCGGTGGCTCATTTACCCAGATGTCAATCTTTGCATTGAACATCACGCCATACATTACATCATCCATTATCATGCAGCTTCTCACAATTGCCATTCCGGCTCTGGAGGAGATGCAGAGAGATGGAGAAGAGGGCAGAAAGAAAATTACTGCCATTACCCGTTATGTAACTGTTGGTCTTGCGTTGTTTGAGTCTGTGGCAATGGCAATCGGTTTTGGTCGCCAGGGTCTGATCCCGAACATGAACTTCTTTAAGGGCTTAACTGTAGTTGCTTGTCTCACAGCTGGTTCTGCCATGCTGATGTGGATCGGTGAGCGTATTACTGAGAAGGGTGTTGGAAATGGTATTTCCATCGTCCTGACCATTAACATCGTTTCCCGTGTTCCAAGTGACTTATCTCTTCTTTATGAGAACTTCATCAAAGGAAAAACAATTGCAAAAGGACTGCTTGCAGGGGTTATCATTGTTGCAATCATCGTTGTCATGGTGGTATTCGTACTGATCCTTAACGGTGCAGAGAGAAGAATTCCTGTTCAGTATTCCAGAAAAATGGTCGGCAGAAAACTGATGGGTGGTCAGACTACCAATATACCGCTGAAAGTTAACACCGCTGGTGTTATTCCGGTTATCTTTGCTTCCTCAATTATGTCTTTCCCAGGCGTAATCGCACAGCTTGCAGGAAAAGCTAATGGAACCGGCATCGGCAGTGAGATTATTCGAGGATTATCATCCAATAACTGGTGTAATCCAAGTCAGCCACAGTATAGCTGGGGACTGCTTCTGTATATTGTACTTTGCGTATTCTTTGCATATTTCTACACTTCCATCACATTCAACCCGCTGGAAGTTGCAGACAATATCAAAAAGCAGGGTGGTTTCATTCCTGGTATTCGTCCAGGAAAACCAACGTCAGACTATTTGACTAAAATCTTAAATTATATTATATTTATAGGTGCAGTAGGCCTGATTATCGTTGCGGTTATTCCGTTCTTCTTCAATGGAGTATTCGGTGCAAACGTATCCTTCGGTGGTACTTCCATCATCATTATTGTTGGAGTTATCCTGGAGACTGTGAAACAGATTGAATCACAGATGCTTGTCCGCAATTACAAAGGCTTCCTGAACAACTAAAAGAATAAAGGTTGTGGTGCTTATATGCGTCACAGCCTTAATTCGTAGTATGAGAAAATGGAGGGCTTTTTATGAGAATTATCATGTTAGGTGCACCAGGTGCAGGAAAAGGAACCCAGGCTAAGAAAATTGCTGAGAAATATGGTATTCCCCATATCTCTACAGGCGATATTTTCCGTGCCAATATCAAAAATGGCACAGAACTTGGGAAAAAAGCAAAAACTTATATGGACCAGGGTCTGCTTGTACCGGATGAACTTACCTGCGACCTTGTTGTGGACAGAATCCAGCAGCCGGATGCCAAGAACGGCTATGTTCTGGATGGTTTTCCAAGAACAATCCCACAGGCTGAATGCCTTACCGATGCTTTAAGCAAGCTGGGAAGCAAGATTGATTATGCTATTGATGTTGATGTTCCGGATGAGAATATCGTGAACCGTATGGGTGGAAGACGTGCATGCGTAAAATGTGGTGCAACCTACCACGTTGTATTTGCAGCTCCGAAGACAGAGGGGGTTTGCGATACATGTGGTGAGGATCTTGTGCTTCGTGACGATGACAAGCCGGAGACTGTACAGAAGCGTCTGAATGTATATCATGAGCAGACTCAGCCGCTTATCGACTACTATACTGGTCAGGGCGTACTGAAAACTGTAGATGGCACCAAGAACCTGGATGAGGTATTTGGTGATATTGTGAAGATCCTTGGCGAATAGAATAGAGGATAAGAAGTAATGTCAGTTTCAATAAAAACAGCACAAGAAATTGAACTTATGAGGGAATCCGGACATCTTCTGGAAAAAGTCCATGACGGGCTGATCCCTTATATCAAACCAGGAATGAGTACCAAGGAAATCGACCGTATTGGCGAAGATATGATCCGTTCCATGGGATGCATTCCCAATTTTCTGAATTATGGAGGCTTTCCTGGCTCCTTCTGCATCAGCCTGAATGATGAAGTGGTCCACGGAATTCCTTCGGAGGACAAAATTATCCAGGATGGTGATCTGGTAAAGATTGATGCAGGACTGATCTATAAAGGATATCATTCTGATGCGGCCCGTACTTATGCAGTCGGAGAAGTTTCCAAAGAAGCCAAGCAGCTTATGGATGTAACCAGGCAGTGCTTCTTTGAAGGAATAAAATTCGCGAAAGCAGGAAATCATCTCAATGATATTTCCAAGGCAATCGGAGCGTATGCGGCGAAATACCGTTATGGTATTGTACGAGATCTGGTGGGACATGGGATTGGTACTCATCTTCACGAAGATCCGCAGATTCCCAACTTCCCTCAGAAACGCAGGGGAGTGAAATTACTTCCAGGCATGACACTTGCCATAGAGCCCATGATCAATATGGGCAGAGCAGATGTATGCTGGCTGGATGACGAATGGACAGTGGTGACCATGGATGGTTCCCTTTCCGCACATTATGAGAACACCATACTGATTACAGATGGCGAACCGGAGATTCTGACACTCACAGAGTATTAATCATTATCATTAAGGCGATACAGGAGGTATAAAATGTCAAAAGTAGATGTACTTGAAGTAGAAGGCACTGTTTTAGAGAAGCTGCCAAACGCAATGTTTAAAGTGGAACTTGAAAACAAACATGTTGTACTTGCTCATATCAGCGGCAAGCTGCGCATGAACTTTATCCGTATTCTTCCAGGAGACAAAGTAACAATGGAGCTTTCCCCATATGATCTTTCCAAGGGAAGAATCATCTGGCGAGATAAGTAATTCAGATTTGTTAATAGCAAATTCGGATTAATGAATATAAAACTCCTGTGCCTGGGGAAAAGCTCCCATGGTACAGGAGTTTCTTCTATTATTATAGAAGCAAATGAACATAGAAAAAAATGTTTCAAACTTTCAGAAACTAAAAAAATTAGAAAAATGTAAAAAAAATTTAAAAAACTGCTTGCATTTTGTAGACCATAATGCTACAATACAATGCGGACGCGCTTGTACGTGTGTATAACTGCGCCCTAAACTGCAGATTTTAATGCTATATTTTACGGAAGGAGGATTTCCAGTGAAAGTAAGATCATCTGTAAAACCGATCTGCGAGAAATGCAAGGTCATTAAGAGAAAAGGTTCTATCAGAATTATCTGTGAGAATCCAAAGCACAAACAGCGTCAGGGTTGATTGATCCATTGTTTGTGAATGCGGCTGCAGGTGAAACACCCGGATGGGTTGTATCATCTGACATATAATGAACTAAGCATGTATTGCCTAATACCGGAGGCAACGTTGGCCCGTTGGCCGCAAATTTCGGAAAGGCTGCGAATCGCCAAAAGCAGCTGGGTGTTATACCGAGGCACCCCAATTAGGAACTAAGAATTAAGAAAGAGTGCGTATGGATGCATCCCATTTCACCTTGTATCTGATACAAGTGATGTACGAAGACGCAGAACTTTCAGTAAAGAAAATGGAGGAAACAGTACATGGCTCGTATAGCTGGTGTAGACTTACCAAGAGAGAAAAGAATCGAAATCGGTCTTACCTATATTTATGGTATCGGAAGACCAAGTGCAGACAAAATCCTTGCTCAGGCAAATGTAAATCCTGACACACGTGTCAGAGACCTGACTGATGATGAAGTTAAGAGACTTCAGGCTGTCATTGATGAGACAATGATGGTAGAAGGTGATCTTCGTAGAGAAATCGCCCTGAACATTAAGAGACTGCAGGAAATCGGATGCTACAGAGGAATCCGTCATCGTAAAGGACTTCCGGTTCGTGGTCAGAAGACCAAGACCAATGCTAGAACACGCAAGGGTCCGAAGAGAACAGTAGCAAATAAGAAGAAATAATTCAGTATCCTAACTATAAATTTTGATTGATTAAGGAAAGCGTAGGTTAGTTTTAAAATGGCAAAAACAACTAAAAAAACGACAACAAAACGTCGTGTCAAGAAAAACGTTGAACACGGACAGGCACATATCCAGTCTTCTTTTAACAACACAATTGTTACTCTGACTGACAACGAAGGAAACGCTCTTTCATGGGCAAGTGCCGGCGGTCTGGGATTTAGAGGTTCAAGGAAATCTACTCCTTATGCAGCACAGATGGCAGCTGAGACTGCAACAAAGGCTGCTTTAATTCATGGATTAAAAACAGTAGACGTAATGGTTAAAGGACCAGGATCAGGTCGTGAGGCTGCTATCCGTGCCCTTCAGGCATGCGGTCTTGAAGTAACAAGTATCCGTGACGTAACTCCGGTTCCGCACAACGGATGCCGTCCACCAAAACGTAGAAGAGTCTAATTGAATTAGGAGGTAAGCCAAGATGGCAGTAGATAGAACACCGGTCCTGAAAAGATGTAGATCCCTTGGAATGGATCCAATTTATTTAGGAATTGATAAAAAATCCACAAGACAGTTAAAACGTGCAAACCGTAAAGTATCTGAGTACGGTCTTCAGTTAAAAGAAAAACAGAAAGCAAAATTCATTTATGGCGTTCTGGAGAAACCTTTCCGTAACTACTACAAGAAAGCCGACAGAATGAAAGGTCAGACTGGTGAGAACCTGATGATCATGCTTGAGACAAGACTTGACAATGTTCTTTTCCGTATGGGATTCGCAAGAACAAGAAAAGAAGCTCGTCAGATCGTTGACCACAAGCACGTTCTTGTAAACGGAAAATGCGTTAACATTCCTTCTTATCTCGTAAAAGCTGGCGACAGCATCGAGATCAAAGAGAAATGCAAAGGTTCTGAGAGATACAAAGGAATCCTTGAGGTAACAGGCGGAAGACTTGTTCCGAACTGGCTTGAGGCTGACCAGGAGAATCTTAAGGGCGTTGTAAAAGAGCTTCCTACAAGAGAAGAAATCGACGTTCCTGTAAACGAGATGCTTATCGTCGAGTTGTACTCCAAATAATGAGCCCTGATAATACCCTCAATTGCATACAACCCAGAAGGAGGGAAATTTATAGTGTTTGATTTTAATAAACCAAAAATCGAAATTACCGAGATATCTGAAGATAAAAAATTTGGAAGATTCGTTGTAGAACCTCTTGAAAGAGGTTACGGTACTACACTTGGCAATTCTCTTAGAAGAATTATGCTGTCCTCCCTGCCGGGAGCTGCAGTAAGTCAGGTTAAGATCGACGGTGTTCTTCATGAATTCAGCTCCATCCCTGGAGTAAAAGAAGACGTGACAGAGATCATCATGAATCTTAAGAGTCTTGCAATTAAGAATAACAGTGCTGACAATGAGCCAAAGACCGCATACATTGAGTGTGAGGGCAAAGGTGTTGTGACAGCTGCTGATATTCAGGCAGATCAGGATATCGAGATCATGAATCCGGATCAGGTAATCGCTACCTTAAACGGTGGTAAGGATTGCAGACTTGCAATGGAACTTACCATTACAAAAGGCCGCGGATATGTGAGCGCGGATAAGGGCAAATCAGATGACATGCCAATCGGTGTGATTGCAGTTGATGCAATCTACAGCCCGGTTGAGAGAGTCAATATGGTTGTGCAGAATACACGTGTGGGTCAGGTTACAGACTTTGATAAACTGACACTTGATGTATACACAAATGGCACGCTGGATCCTGATGAGGCAGTAAGCCTTGCAGCAAAGGTATTAAGCGAGCATTTAAGCCTTTTCATTGACCTTTCCGAGAATGCAAAGACCGCTGAGGTTATGATCGAGAAAGAAGACAATGAGAAAGAGAAAGTTCTTGAAATGAGCATTGATGAGCTTGAGCTTTCAGTTCGTTCTTACAACTGTCTGAAGAGAGCAGGCATCAATACTGTTGAGGAGCTTTGCAATAAGACTTCTGACGACATGATGAAAGTACGTAACCTTGGACGTAAGTCTTTAGAGGAAGTACTTGCCAAGTTGAAAGAGCTGGGCTTACAGCTTCAGCCAACAGAAGAGTAAGATAACCATAAAGGTATCGCGTAAGATTATTACAGTGGGGATTTGCTAAGCAGCAGCCCAGTAAGACCGAACAAGCGTGGACTGCTGTCCCACAGATGGAGGAAAATTAAATGGCAAAATATAGAAAATTAAGCAGAACAGCTGACCAGAGAAAAGCTCTGTTAAGAAACCAGGTTACAAATCTGTTATACAACGGAAAAATTGTTACAACAGAAGCTAAAGCTAAAGAGATCCGCAAGATCGCTGAAGGCCTTGTAGCTATGGCTGTTCGCGAGAAAGACAACTTTGAGACTGTTACTGTAACAGCTAAAGTTGCAAGAAAAGACGCTGAAGGCAAGAGAGTAAAAGAAGTTGTAGACGGTAAGAAGAAAACTGTTTACGATGAAGTTGAGAAGCAGATCACAAAAGATGCTCCATCCAGACTCCACGCTCGTCGTCAGATGATGAAAGTGTTCTACCCGGTTAAAGAAGTTCCGGCTAAGGGCGCTGGCAAGAAGAAAAACACCAAAGATGTAGATATGGTTAAGAAGATGTTCGAGGAAATCGCACCAAAATACGCTAACCGTAACGGTGGATACACCAGAATCGTTAAGATTGGACAGCGTAAAGGTGATGGCGCTATGGAAGTGCTCATCGAGCTGGTTTAATCCGAAACAGAATTACTGATCATAAGAAAAGAGATATTTACGTTTCGTAGATATCTCTTTTTTCTTAATTTAGGGATACCAACGTGAGAAAGTTACTTTTATTAATAGAAATTTGTTTGTTAGCCTGGCTTTTGACAGGTTCCGCCCGGTACGAAGCGAAAAAAGAAATTCCAGTGAATACACCGGAATTTGACTGGGAAAATTACAATATTATAACGCATGCTCTGGGTGGGATTGACGGTCTCACATACTTAAATTCCAGAGAAAGCTTTATCAATTTTTATGATAAGGGGTGCCGCCTGTTTGAGGTGGATCTGACGCAGACCAGTGATGGAGTTTGGGTGTGCCGCCATAACTGGAAAGAATCTCTTGGACAATGGAAAGGAGAAGAACGAAAAGTTCTATCCTCAGAAGAATTTTTAAATACGCCTATATATGGGAAATACACCCCTATGACCTTTGAAGACCTTCTGAAACTGCTGGACGAATATCCGGATGCATTTGTAATGATAGATTCCAAACAATATTCTGTCCGCAATTACCAGCGTACTCTTGAGGATTATGCACAGTATAGGGAAATCTCTATAAAAGCTGGCATCGAGCATACGCTTAGACAGATCATCCCGGAAATATATAATTCAGCAATGTATCCTGGAACAGCACTTTTGTATAAATTTCCCGCATATATTTATTCTTTGTGGCAGGGATATACCACAGAAGAATTGAATGATATTGCAGAATTCTGTCAAACCAATAAAATTATGGCTGTAACCATTTATCGTGACTACTGGTCTGAAGAAGTGCAGAAAATTTTTGACGAACGGGACATTTTGGTATATATTTATACCATAAATGACAAAGAGGAAGCCAGAAGATATCTGGCGAATGGGGCGCAAGGTGTCTGTACAGATGTACTGATCACCGATAACCTGAATTAAGTTGCACTGTCTAATTATATAACATACGAAAATAATACTTGAAAAGGACTGCCATTCATTGGCTCATTCATAATTGCTTTTTGGGCTTTTCTCTGTGAATAGTAGTGAAAAAGGATTAAATACACATGAAAATCAGAACAATGGCTGCTGTTTTTGCAGCGAAATCTGCAGGCTTTATCTGCAGGAAAATGGGACGCCAGGGAGTGACCTGGGCGGGCAAGATCGCATTAAAGATCAATCCTGACATCCTGGAAGATCTTTCTTCTCAGGTGCGGAAGAAAATATTTGTAACCTGTGGAACCAACGGTAAGACCACCACCAACAATATGCTCTGCGCAGCCCTTGAAAATGAAGGGCAGAAAGTAGTCTGCAATCACACCGGTTCTAACATGTTAAACGGTGTTGTAGCAGCCTTTGTGCTGGCTGCAGGACCTACAGGCAGGCTGGATGCAGATTACGCCTGCATTGAAGTAGACGAGGCTTCTACCCGCCATGTATTTCCAGGTTTGAAGCCAGACTACATGCTTCTGACTAATTTGTTCCGTGACCAGTTGGACCGCTACGGTGAAATTGATATTACCATGAACATTCTGGAAGAAATGATCCGCACAGTACCGAAAATGCAGGTAATCGTAAATGCCGACGATGCGCTTTCTGCGTATCTTGCTATGGACAGCGGAAATCCGTATATCACATATGGAATCAGTAAACCTGTCCAGAAGAGCGCGGCAAACGAGATACGGGAAGGTCGTTTTTGTAAAAAGTGTGGTGCCAGGCTGGAATACAGTTTTTACCACTATAGTCAGCTGGGTGATTACAAGTGTCCATCCTGTGGCTTTGCAAGACCGGAAATCAAATATGATGCCCATGATGTAAAGGTTGGTGACCAGCTGTCTTTTCAGGTGGAGGATAAGCACCTTACAGCCAATTACAAAGGATTCTATAATGTATATAATATTCTGGCTGCCTATGCCGGACTCCGTACAGCTGGATTTTCCGGTGAGCATTTCCAGAATATGCTTCAGAAATTCAATCCGGAAAATGGACGTATGGAACAGTTCCGTATTAAAGGCACTGGTGTTATGCTGAACCTTGCAAAGAATCCTGCCGGTTTTAACCAGAATATTTCCGCAGTTATGCAGGATAAAACACAGAAAGATATTATTATCACCATCAACGACAATGCACAGGATGGAACAGATATTTCCTGGCTCTGGGATGTGGATTTTGACCTTCTGGGCGATGCGAGCATTCATTCCATTACAGTCAGCGGTATCCGCTGCCAGGATATGCGCCTTCGGATGAAATATGTGGACATTCCGGTTATGCTTGAGGAAAATGTGGAAACAGCGATCCGAAAAAGGATTGAAGACGGCGTAGGCAATCTCTACGTTCTGGTAAACTACACTGCATTATTCAGCACTCATAATATTCTTAAGAAAATGGAGGGAGAAAAGGAATGAAACTGACAATCGGACATTTATATCCTGATCTCCTGAACCTGTATGGAGACAGAGGAAATATCCAGTGCCTTATGAGACGCTGCCAGTGGCGTGGAATTGAGGCAGAGACCATTGCCTTTGAACTGGGGGACAAGATTGATTTTTCCAGACTGGATATTGTGCTACTGGGTGGTGGTTCCGACAGGGAGCAGATGCTGGTTTGTGAAAAGCTGAAGGAAATTCAGCCGGATTTTAAGAAATATGTGGAAGATGGCGGCGTAGTTATCGCTATCTGCGGTGGCTATCAGCTTCTTGGAAAATATTATAAGACAGATCAGGGAACCATTACAGGGCTTGACCTGGTAGATCTTTACACCGAACAGGGAGAGGGACGTCTGATCAGCAATATTGTGCTGAAAAGCGACCTTTTTGATATGCCTGTGGTTGGATTTGAGAACCATGGAGGAAGAACCTGCATTAATAACTGCAAGCCTCTGGGAAAAGTACTCTATGGATCTGGAAATGATGGAAAAACAGGCTATGAGGGTGTGGTTTACAAGAATGTGATCGGAACTTACCTTCACGGTCCGCTTCTTCCCAAGAACCCGCAGCTGGCAGACTGGCTGATCGCACATGCTCTTGAGCAGAAATATGGAAAAGAAGTCCGGCTTGCGCCACTGGATGATACAGAAGAGAAGGCAGCAAATGATTACGTATATCATCGTTTTGTAAAAGAGAACTGATACAAACAAGCTCCATAGCCTGTTTGAAAAATTATTCCTGCCTTGCAGAAAGCCTTTTTCAAACACGCTCTGGATATGTACAGATAAAAATAAGGGGAACGATATGGCAAAAGGAATCAATCAAAAAGGGAAAATCCTTTATCTTGAAAAAATACTGAGAGAGACCAGTGAAACACATCCGTGCACTATGCAGGAAATTATTGGAAAACTTCAGGAAAACGGAGTCAGTGCTGAGCGAAAAAGTATTTATGACGATATGGAAGTGCTGAGAAGCTTTGGCATGGACATTAAGTTTAAAAGAGGAAAGTATACCGGATATTATGTTGCCGGAGAAGCTGACTCAGAGAGCGTAAATACATCCACTACAGAAAAGGAGAGTGGAAATCCGGAAGACTCTGCAAAAAACAGTGCTGGAACAGAGAATGAAGGCAGTGCATTTTCCAATGAGGCTCAAAAAAAAGCGAAAAATTCCTGGCTGCTTCCACCGTCAGATTCTGAGGAGGATAAACCGGTGAAGCTTCTTTGCAGAAATAAGAAAAAGAAAGAAGTCATGGCAGCACTTGGAAATTATGCCCAGTACAAGGAGAAAGAAGAGGATACTTTCGTTGCTGCAGTGCAGGTGGATGAGACCTCTGAGTTTTACGGATGGCTTACAGGCATGGGGAAAGATGTAATCCTTATGAAGCCTAAGAAGTCAGTTCAGGCTTACCGTGATTACCTGAAGGGAATCCTGAAAGAATATAAGTAAGAATGCTTTTTGAAAAAGCTTGGAAATAGAGAATGATATGAAGTTACATAGAAAGGGATTTTTATGAAAAAGCAAATTGCAGGACTTCTTACCGGACTTTTGGTGTGCAGTGCTTTTCTCACAGGCTGCAGTAAAAATGAAGCCACCGAGGCTGTAAAAGAGAGCACTGAGGACGAAAATGAGGGCACTGGAGACACGAAGGACGCTGACAGCAAAAAGGATACGAATAGAAAGTCCGATAAACAGGACAGTGATAAAAGTGATGAAAATTCAGAAGAAAGTGAGACAACTGAAGCCCCGGAGGAAAATCTTGATAAGGTGGGGGTTCTGCTTCCGGAAGAGGGAGAGGATATCAACAGCAGTCTGGAGCGTACAGAACTGAAATCACGTCTGGAAGAGGCAGGTTATGAAGCTGCTATGTATTTTGCCGGGGACGATTCTGACACCCAGGCAGAACAGATCAGGGAGCTTCTTCAGGATGAGAAACTGAAAGCACTGGTAATTTCACCTGTTGATCCATATGGTCTTACAGATGTACTGGAAGAGGCTTCTGAGCTCTCAATTCCGGTGATTGACTATGACAATCTGATCATGGATACGCCAAACGTGAAATACTTTGTCACTTTTAATATGCGGGCGATTGGAAAAGAGATTGCCAAAAATATTGTAGAGAAAGAAGAACTGGATAAAGTCCGGGAAGACAGAGGTGCCCGTACCATAGAGTTTCTTATGGGCTCTCCGGATGATGACGCTTCGTTATTCCTGTTTAACGGGATAATGGAGGTGCTGCAGGAGTATATTGACGATGGTACCCTGATCTGTCGTTCCGGCCGTGTGACTTTTGATGAAACCAGCATTATGGATCAGAATACAGATACTGCGAAGAAGCAGCTGAAATCCGAGATAGACGAATTTTATTCTCTGGAGAAAACTCCGGATATTATCTGCACTGCTTCTGATGATTTTGCTCTGGCAGCTCTGGAGCTTCTGGAAAAAGAGCAGCTCCAGCCTGGTGATGAGAACTGGCCTCTGATCACAGGTGTAAATGCAGATGCAGATGCTGTTAAAAGTGTGGCAGAAGAAAAAATCGGTTTTACAGTCATGTTGGATCGCCGGGATCTGGCAGAAGCCCTGACGAAGCTGGTGGAAACCTACCTGAATGGGGATGACGTTGATATCAATAATTATTCCCAGTATGATAATGGTGTGAAGATCATTGGAACGGTTACCTGTGATGGAAAGCTGATCGATAAGGATAATTATCAGATTCTTGTGGATAATGGATTCTATCTGGCAGAAATGATCGCGCCGGAAGCCTCTCCTATGCCTGTTCCCGAGGAAGTAAGTCCGACACCGGAAGTGACAGTGACGCCGGAGGCGAGTCTTACACCGGAAGGTGGTGAGCCTGAGAAAAAGAGCCAGGTAATTCCAAAGGATGAGCCTGAAGTGAGCACAGAAGAAGTTCCGGCTGTAAAGGATGGAGAAAACCAGGAGAGCAATAGCAAGCTGCAGAGTAGTGGAAAAGCATAAAACGGAAGTAAAATGAAAATACGTAAGTAAAATGAAAATACCAGTAATCGTTTGGTGATTACTGGTATTTTTGCTCTTAAAAATTAATCGCGGAAGGTCAGGGAATCATCTGTCATGGAATCAATGATAGCCAGAGATTCCAGACGGACACCCATATCGCGGATCTGCTGTCCGCCGTGCTGGAAGCCCTTCTCAATTACGATTCCGGCACCTTCAAGAGTAGCTCCGGATTTCTTTACAATATCGATCAGTCCGAGAAGAGCACAGCCATTTGCAAGGAAATCATCAATAAGAAGTACGTGATCCTCTGGACTAAGGAACTTCTTGGAAATAATAACATCATAAACTTTCTTATGGGTAAATGATTCAATCTTGGTGCAGTACATCTCGCCGTCCAGGTTTACACTCTGGGATTTCTTGGCAAATACTACAGGAACATGAAAATACTGTGCTGCAATACAGGCAATGCCAATACCGGAAGCTTCAATAGTGAGGATCTTGGTGATGGGGCAGTCTGAGAAACGCGCCTTAAACTCCTTACCAATCTCATTGATCAGGTCAATGTCCATCTGGTGGTTCAGGAAACTGTCTACCTTTAATATATTGCCTGGTTTCACAACGCCATCTTTCAGAATACGTTCTTTTAAAAGCTGCATGGCTATATCTCCTTTTCGCTTCATGTCGTTTCGATTTTAGTATTTCTATGATACGACATTCTCTGAAGAAGTTCAATTATTTTTGACAAAAAAGTACAAAATATCTATAATGAAATTAATTTATGGAAAAAGGATTAGCTTTATTGTGAAAAACATCTGCAGTCAGCCGGGGAAACAGTAACGCAAATGCGGGAGATGACAAAGGAGCAGATAGTTTTACAAAAAAGAGCAGGTGAGAATATGAAAGAGTATGAAGTAATCTGGGAAATTTTCAATAAATGTCCAAGGAACCAGATGAGGGATGTATTTGTGGACGAGGTGGAAATTGAAGATCCTGAGGAATATGTGAAGAATAAATTTAAGGGAAAAGAAGTAACCTATGAGAAGACGGTTCTGGAAGATGGCACCATCATATTTGATATTCAGACCTCGCAGATCAGGCAGCGGTGTTCGTTTACGGAAATATAAGCTGCAGGTCATGAGGCGGATCTTAAGCTACTGCTCATAGCAATGATCTTAAGGCATATTTTTTAATACAATCATCAGAAATAGTGCATATTTAAGGGAAGTATGTTATAATAAACAGACGTGCTTCAAAAGAATTACACCAGTCAGAAACCATCCACAGAACACTGTTGGATATGCGAAATGGTTGGCAAAAACAGGAGGATGACATGATAGAAAAACATTTAGAGAACCACCTGCATGAAGGCGAGGAAGAGCATATGCATACCCATGTTCTGGAAGATGGCACCACTGTCATGCATTCCCATGGAGAACACGGACATCACCACAGTCATGCACAGACCAAGGCTGTACTGAACCGGCTTTCCCGTGCAATCGGGCACCTGGAATCCATCAAACGTATGGTGGAAGACGGCCGGGACTGCAGCGAAGTGCTGATCCAGCTTTCCGCAGTGAAATCTGCTATTAATAATACAGGCAAGATTATTTTACAGGATCACATTGAACACTGTATTGTGGATGCGGTAGAGCATGGAGACAAGGACGCCATCAAGGAACTGGAACGTGCAATTGACAGGTTTATGAAATAAATAAGGAAAAAGGAGATAGATAAAAATGGCAAAAGAATGTGACAGCAAGACTTGCGACAAATCAAGCTGTGAAGGCTGTGCCAGCAAGAAAAATCCGCAGAGCATGCAGGCAGCAATGAATGCAATGTCAAATGTAAAGCATGTAATCGGTATTGTAAGTGGTAAAGGCGGCGTTGGAAAATCCTTCGTGACAGCATCTCTTGCAAACAGAATGGCAAAGAAAGGCTATAAAGTAGGAATCCTTGACGCAGACATTACCGGACCATCCATTCCGAAAATGTACGGCCTGAAAGGTGCTGCCCAGGCAAACGACAGCGGTATTTTCCCTATGGAGACCAAAAACGGAATCAAGGTTATGTCCATTAACCTGCTTCTTCCAACTGAGGACACTCCGGTAATCTGGCGGGGACCGATTCTTGGCAACATGGTAAAACAGTTCTGGACAGATGTTATCTGGGGTGATGTAGATTACCTGTTCGTAGATATGCCACCAGGAACAGGCGACGTTCCGCTGACTGTATTCCAGTCCCTTCCGATCCAGGGAATCGTGATCGTAACCTCTCCACAGGATCTTGTAAGCATGATCGTGAAGAAGGCATACAATATGGCTGGAATGATGAAGATGCCGGTTCTGGGTCTTGTAGAGAACTACAGCTATGTGAAATGTCCAAACTGCGGCAAAGAGCTGAAAGTATTCGGCGAAAGTCACATTGACGAGATCGCCGCATCCCTGAATGTTCCGGTTCTTGGCAAAATGCCAATCGACCCGGCCTATGCAGCCAAGGTTGACGAGGGCGCCTTTGATGAGATCGATAATCCGTATATCGAAGCAGCAGATGGGGTTATGCCACAGTAAGAGGCTGAGAACACTATAGAAAATCACACAAATTGTGGCATATAATTTGCAAAAAAGATTCTGTGTAAAAACAAGATTGTAACATCCTGTTTTTACCAGAATCTTTTTCTTTTCTTTATTTCTTACTGCGGTAAGCTTCTGCTTCCCAATGGGTAATGAAATAAGTGATCTCATCTGTCATCTGAAGCGGACCGCCGAAGCTTTCTGCATAGACTGCAAGCTTGATGGCATCCTTAGCCAGAAGCTGGGCCTTGGCAGCTTTCCCCTTGTCATCTTCCATAATAAATGCACCAACGCCCTGAACCAGGATCAGTCTTGGCTTTTTATCATTTTCAGTCATAAACGCATCCAGTGCTTCTTTTGCCTGATCAATGTTTTCAATAAATAACGGATATGGACCGCAATATACAATGTGATCAGGAGTGAAAGGCTTCAGAAGCGGTGCGGCAGCTTCTTTATTTTTTACAAAATTATCTACTTCAGCAGCCGGTACAACCTCTACAGCATGTCCGAGCAGCTGGGAAAGCTTCTGTGCAGCAGCCTCTTTTTCCGGGGTAACAGCATCGCTGACGTCAGCTGTTCGTTTTACCTGTTTTTCAAGGGTGGAGATCACGCCATCAAATAAAACACCAATCTCTTCTACGGTATTTGCAGCTACGAAAATACCGTGATTCTGAAGCAGAAGAACCTGAACATCTTTTCCAAATTCTTCTTTATAAGCGTTCATTTTCTCATAACAGATACGTGCAAGAGTGTATCCTGGTTTACAGATGTCGATCCAGAGAACCTCTTTTCCAAGAAGCTGCTCGGAAAGTGCCTTTGCGCCATTGCCGCAGGTCAGACCGTTTACAAGAGTAGGATGAACATGCAGTACATAGGTATATGCAAATAAATTGTGGAGTAATGCTTCCACGCTTGGACGCTTGGTCTTATCTGCATCTGTTACTGCCGCCATTACATCTGCAAGATAGGCAGCTTCACGCTCTGTGTCATTTCCCGGATACTCTGTTTTCATGATCTCATTGAGACGGGCGCGGCTCATCTCAACGAATTCCTCTGCCTTAATGGTGGCAAGCTGTGTACCGGAACCCTTTACATACAGTGTGGTTTCATCTTTGACAGAAGTATTTCCACCGCCTGCAAGAACGTAAGCAGGATTGCTTCCGTAAGTGTTTGACATTTTTACCAAAGTTGAAAGATCCATAAAATTTAATACCTCCCATTGTTTTTTTCATACATCTACATTGTACATGATATGGTAATATTTAGCTATCAAAATATGCTAAAAAGAAGTAGTTTTTGTGCTTTTTGATGAAAAATAGTCAAAAAACTTCTGGGCAGCCTGGGATAAGGGAAGGCTTTCGTGATATACAAGGGCCAATTGTCTGGGCGGAAGCTGCTGCTTCAGGCTGACCTCTATCAGAGAGGTTTCCTGTCCCCGTAAAGAAGCCAGCATGTAATCCGGAACACAGGCAATTCCAAGACCAATGCGTGCCAGATCAATAAGCAGATCATTGCTGTTAAGCTCAACCTCCGGAATCAGATTCTGTCTGTGGGATGCAAAAAACTGATGAAGATATTCACTTGTTGTGCTTTTGGACGAAAGGGTGAGAAGAGGATATTCCATCAGCTTCTTTATTTCCAGGGCTTTTCCTTCAAGTGGAAAGAAGTCCGGATTGGCAACAAAAATATCCCGAAATTCTTTTACCACCTGTACTTTTGTGTGTGCGGTAAGCCGGGAATTGGGAAGATTGCTTACGATCAGATCCACCTGACGGTTTTCCAGAAGCTCCACGCAGCCCATGGAGGTGCTGTTTGTGACCTTGATCCGCACTCCAGGATAATCCTGATGAAAGCGCTTCAGGTAGTCAATCAGAAAGTACCGGCAGATGGTATCGCTTGCCCCTATCCGAAGCTGCCCCTGAAGTCTGTCTTCCTCAAGAAGCTGTGCCTCTCCCTGGGAAAGCATTTCCAGGGCTGGTTTAACATGTTGGAAAAGTATTTCTCCCTCTGGGGTAAGGGAAACCTTCTTGGTGCTTCGGAAAAACAGTTCCCGTCCCAGCTTTTTTTCCAGAGTCTTGATTCCCTGGCTTACTGCAGACTGGGAAATGAACAGCTGGCGGGAGGCTTCAGAGAAGCTTAAGGTGGTGGCAACGTAGTAAAAGCATTTGTATAATTCAAGATTGATATCCATATATAAATCCTCCAAAATCAAACTCGTTACTGTCCACTCCGTGACCAGTAACACGCTTCGCGATGCACAGAAAGACGAACCTTCTTGTGACAAGCACAAGAAGTAGCGTTTGCTGCGCAAACTTAATTCTCGGGTTTTCTGTGAACTTTGTTCACAAAAAAAACCTCGCGGAATATTGTCAGTGAACAGTAACTCAAACTCTGCCATGACTGATGAGCCATGTTTATTTACATATAGAAGTAATAGTAATAAAAAATATAAGATATATTAATTTTACTTATGACAAAACCTATGATACTATAATAAACGAAAATGTGCAAGAATGGCTGCAGTTTTGCGCAGTCATCCATATTTTTTCAAAATGAAAAAGCACACCACACTATGATTTCACATTCACGAAAGGAGTTTTCCAATGAGTAACGTAAGACGAGTATACGTAGAAAAGAAACCATCCTTTGCCGTAAAAGCCAAAGAACTGAAGCATGAGATCAGCTCTTATCTGGGCATTCAGACTGTAACAAACGTGCGGGAACTGATCCGCTATGACGTAGAGAATATTTCCGATGATGTATTTGAGAAAGCATGCCATACCGTATTTGCCGAGCCGCCGGTAGATGATCTTTATCTGGAGAAATTCGAGGCAGCAGATGGCGCACATGTTTTTTCCGTAGAATTCCTTCCTGGTCAGTTTGACCAGAGAGCAGATTCCGCTGTTCAGTGCGTGCAGTTCCTGGATGAAAATGCACAGCCGATCATCCGCTCTGCCACTACCTATGTGATCGAAGGTGACATTACAGAGGAAGAATTCGAGGCAATCAAGAATCACTGCATTAACCCTGTAGATTCCCGTGAGACAGGCCTTCAGAAGCCGGAGACACTGGTTACAGAGTTCAAGGACCCGGAAGATGTTAAGATTTTCGATGGCTTCCGCGATATGGATGAAGCACCATTGAGGGAGCTTTACAGCTCCCTGAACCTTGCTATGACATTCAAGGATTTCCTTCATATCCAGAACTATTTCAAGAACGAGGAGAAACGTGATCCGTCCATGACCGAGATCCGTGTTCTGGATACTTACTGGTCTGACCATTGCCGTCATACCACATTCTCCACTGAGCTTACACAGGTGAAATTTGATGAGGGTGATTATAAAACTCCTATCGTTGATACCTATAACAGATATCTTTCCGACAGAGAAGTCCTTTATAAGGGACGAGACGACAAATTCGTCTGCCTGATGGATCTTGCTCTTATGGCTATGAAGAAACTGAAATCCGAAGGCAAGCTTCAGGATCAGGAGGAGTCCGACGAGATCAATGCCTGCAGTATTGTAGTGCCGGTTGATGTAAATGGAAAAGAAGAGGAATGGCTGATCAACTTCAAGAATGAGACACACAACCATCCTACTGAGATTGAGCCATTTGGTGGCGCAGCTACCTGCCTTGGCGGTGCAATCCGTGACCCGCTTTCCGGACGTACTTATGTATATCAGGCAATGCGTGTAACAGGAGCAGCAGATCCTACTGTTTCCGTAAAAGAGACTCTGAAAGGCAAGCTTCCGCAGAAGAAACTGGTTCGTGGTGCAGCTCACGGCTACAGCTCCTACGGTAACCAGATCGGTCTTGCTACCGGCTATGTAAAAGAAATCTATCATCCGAATTACGTTGCAAAACGTATGGAAATCGGTGCAGTTATGGGTGCTGCTCCAAGACGTGCAGTTATCCGTGAGAACTCTGATCCGGGAGATATCATCATCCTTCTTGGCGGACGTACCGGACGTGACGGTATCGGTGGTGCTACCGGTTCCTCCAAAGTACATACAGAGGCTTCTATCGAGGTCTGCGGCGCTGAGGTACAGAAAGGAAATGCACCTACAGAGCGTAAGATCCAGCGTATGTTCCGTCGTGAGGAAGTCAGCTATATCATTAAGAAATGTAACGACTTCGGTGCAGGCGGTGTATCCGTAGCAATCGGAGAGCTGGCACCTGGTCTTCAGATCGACCTTGACAAAGTTCCGAAGAAATATGCAGGTCTTGACGGTACTGAGATTGCAATTTCCGAGTCCCAGGAGCGTATGGCAGTTGTTGTTGCTCCGGAAGACGTAGAGAAATTCCTTGGTTTTGCAAACGAAGAGAACCTGGAGGCAGTTCCGGTTGCAGTTGTAACAAAAGAGCCAAGACTGGTGCTTTCCTGGAGAGGAAAAGAGGTTGTAAATATTTCCCGTGCATTCCTTGATACCAACGGTGCACATCAGGAGACAACCGTAGAAGTTGAAATCCCGAATAAAGAGGGCAACCTTTTTGAAGAGCGTCCGGACGTAGCGGATGTAAGAGAAAAATGGCTTTCCACACTGGCAGACTTAAATGTATGCTCCCAGAAGGGCCTTGTAGAGATGTTTGACAGCTCCATTGGTGCAGGAAGCGTTCTCATGCCTTATGGCGGTAAAAACCAGCTTACAGAGACTCAGGCAATGGTTGCCAAGGTACCGGTACAGAATGGAACTACCAATACAGTAACCATGATGAGCTATGGCTTTGATCCATACTTATCTTCCTGGAGCCCATATCACGGAGCTGCTTATGCAGTGACAGAATCTGTTGCAAGAATCGTGGCAGCAGGCGGTGATTATAAGAAGATCCGTTTCACCTTCCAGGAATACTTCCGTCGTATGACAGAGGATCCAAAGAGATGGAGCCAGCCATTTGCAGCACTTCTTGGTGCTTATGCAGCACAGATGGGATTCGGTCTTCCGTCTATCGGTGGTAAGGACAGTATGTCCGGAACCTTCAATGACATTGATGTTCCGCCAACACTGGTTTCCTTTGCAGTGGATGTTGCCAAGCTTCAGGATGTGATCACACCAGAGCTGAAAAAGGCTGGAAATAAACTGGTATGGCTTCGTGCACCCAAGGATCAGTACGATTTACCAGACTATACAGGCATTATGGAGCAGTATGAGAAGCTTCACAATGATATGCAGGCTGGAAAAGTGGTTTCCGCTTATGCACTTGACCGTCACGGTATTGCTGCAGCTGTCAGCAAGATGGCATTTGGAAATGCAATGGGCGTGAAGATTGAGCATAGCCTGGATACAAGAGACTTCTTTGCACCAGGCTTCGGCGATCTGGTTCTGGAAGTTCCGGCTGAAAAGGTTGGTCAGCTTTCCATCACATACACCGTGATCGGTGAAGTAACAGCTGATGGTAAATTCTCCTACGGAAACGCTGAGATCACTCTGGATGAGGCTTACAAGGCATGGACAGGCACTCTGGAGAAAGTATTCAAGACAACCTCCGGCGAAGAAAATGACGGACCAGTTGCCATGGCTGTAAAGACAGCAGATCCAGAAGCAACCTATGAGAATGGTGTTTACAATACTAAGAACATTTATGTTTGCAAGCATAAAGTAGCAAAACCACGTGTATTCATTCCTGTATTCCCGGGAACAAACTGTGAGTACGACAGTACAAAGGCATTCGAGAGAGCCGGAGCTGAGGTAGACGTTAAGGTATTTAAGAACTTAAGTGCAGAGGATATCCGTGATTCTGTGGAAATATTTGAGAAATCCATTGATCAGGCACAGATGATCATGTTCCCAGGCGGTTTCTCCGCTGGTGATGAGCCAGACGGTTCTGCGAAATTCTTTGCAACTGCCTTCCAGAATGCAAAGATCAAAGAGGCAGTTATGAAGCTGTTAAATGAGAGAGATGGTCTTGCACTTGGTATCTGTAACGGATTCCAGGCGCTGATCAAGCTGGGACTTGTTCCATACGGTGAGATCTGCGGACAGAAAGAGGATTCTCCTACACTGACCTATAACACCATCGGACGTCATATTTCCAAGATGGTTTACACAAAGGTTGTAAGCAACAAGTCTCCATGGTTGCAGAAAGCCACACTTGGCGGTGTATACTGCAACCCGGCTTCCCACGGTGAGGGACGCTTCGTAGCAAACGATGAATGGCTTGCTAAGCTCCTTGCAAACGGTCAGGTAGCTACCCAGTATGTAAATCCAAACGGAGAGCTGGATCAGTCCGAAGAATCCAATATCAACGGATCTACCTATAACATTGAGGGTATCACAAGCCCGGATGGACGTGTTCTCGGTAAGATGGCACATAGCGAGCGCCGCGACAATGGCGTTGCAATCAACATCTATGGACAGCAGGATATTCAGATCTTTGAGTCCGGTGTTGAGTACTTCAAATAAAACGTTGCAAATAAAACGTTAAAAAAGAAATATCCTGGTAAGTACAAAGCTTTTTCCGCATTGTAACTTATCCAGGATATTTTTTGTATCTTCATTACTTTGATTTTCGTCATCGCAGATGCATTGCCATCAATATAGTTCTTGCGCTATATTTAATAATTTTAATGAAATATTTTCCAGGCTATTTCCATCTAATGTATGTAAAAGGAAATACAGCAATTAATTTCGTGTACTGCAGAACACAAAAAGGAGCGAAAAACCTTATGGAAAATTTGGTGAAAAAGGCAAAATCCGGAGATTCCGGTGCATTTGCACAGCTCATCCGGATGAATACCCAGAGCATGTATAAAGTAGCCTGGGCCTATCTGAAGAATGACGAAGATGTGGCAGATGCCATACAGGAAACGATTTTAAAGTGTTATGAGAAGCTTTCCACTTTAAAAAAGGATTCTTACTTCAAAACCTGGATGATTCGGATTCTGATCAATAACTGCAATGAAATGCTTCGGCATAAAGGCCGTGTTTTTCCTACGATGGAAATGGAAGAGGGAATCTTCGAGGAATCAGGCTATGTAGATTGTGAGTGGAAGGAAATCCTGGCATCCCTGGAAGAGAAGTACCAGGTGGTGATGCTTTTGTATTACAGCAAATCCCTTAGTGTAAAGGAAATTGCCGCTCTTCTGGAAATCAGCCAGAATACAGTGCTTACAAGGCTCTCCAGAGCCAGAAAACAGCTTCGTGCAGAGTATGAAGGAGGATATATTCATGGATGATAAATTGTTTGATGTTTTTTCAGAAGAAACAGAAGTGCCGGAATGTGTGCGCAGGCGTGTAGATGAGACATTGGAAATGATAGAGAATTCGGCAGAGTCCGATAGAGGGTATCAGAAAGAAGAAAAAACGGGAAAAGTAATAAATGGCACTGACAGAATGGGAAAAATTGGTACACGGAAAAACTGGAAGCGCAGTTTAATCCTGACATTTGCGGCAGTGATGGCATTTGGTGCCACTGTTTTTGCAGCAGAGAAGTATATAGGAATTTCCGGTTTTTTTCAGGAAGTTGGAAATAAGATGCCGGAAGAAGCCAAGGGGCTGATTGAAAAAGATCCGGTGCAGCAGGAAGATGGCGATTCCATTCTCACTTACACCGTGAAGGAAGCCCTATGTGATAAGAACAGTGTCCAGGTGGTGGTGGAAGTCACAGCGAAAGAAAGAGGCAAATATCTTCTGGCAGGACAAGACACCATGAATGAGGATCCTGTAAGAAATCTTGGAATTGAAAGCGACAAGACAATAGGAGAATATGCCGCAGAAAAAGGGCTGATCATCGTAAAGGTTGGAGCCAGCTTTGATTTTGATTCAGATCTTGGCATTGAAACAGCAGTGGGAGATTATCGAAATCTGGAAGATGATGTAGTAGATTTCTATTCTTCCGCGGTAAAGACAAATGAGAGTAAGAATCTTACCATTTCCTGCATCGGAACTGCCACGCTTCCGGATGCTAAGTGCGTTGATGATGTGATGCGTACAAATATTACTTTCCAGCTGGAAGATAAGAGCCAGGGGAAAAGTATGACCTATGTGCCTGTGGATGGTGAAGGGATAACTGCAGCTGGAAAAGTAAAGATCCTGTCCGCAGATATAGAAGAAACAGAAGTGGGCGATTACGTCACAATCCATTGCATCTTCTTAGAAGAGTGCGACAGTATTTCCCTTGACGTAATGGATCTGAATGGAAATCTGTGGCAGCTTTCCGACCTTGGCGGTGGTTCAGAGGTGGCAGAGGTTGGAAAAGAAGCCACCTTCCAGAGAAGCTATCAGAAAACGGACCTTGCCGACGAAATCGGAATACGGGGATATGACTATGAAACGAATACCACGTATGAGCCGGTAAAAATGAAGCTTAAGAAATAGAATAATCGAAAAAAATCCCCATTCACTGTTTTTTGCAATTAAAACAGTGGGATGGGGACTTATTTGATTTGTTAAATTAAGATTATCCGAACTTTCGCATATTGCTCAGATCGGAAAAATCAATCATTTTGATTTCTTCAATGTTGCCGGTTGAGCCCATTGGGCAAACGGCGTAGTTTCGCGTCTCATTTCCTATAGTAAGCTTTACCACATAATGCCATATGGACCATGATGGAGAGCCAACCGGATAATCACCAAAGCAATAATGAATATCATCAAATCCACCGACTAATTCAGCGAACTCACCGAGAACTGACGGTGATGTGCTAGAGTTCCAACGGTAAGTTACAAAAAATGGCTCATTGGGATCTGCTGCCAGATCGACTGTATGATCGTTATATCTGGTTAAATATTTAAAGCGGCCTGGTTCTCTGAGGTAGGCACTTATAGCGTCCATCTTTTCAAAAGGAGTCATATCAGCAGTTGTAGTTTTGTTAATAATGTCAATCAGCCATGCGTTTTCTGCCTGATCATAATCCAGAACATTTAATGTCACTGTATTTGCAACCGTATAACCTGATAATGAATATTCCCTGAATTCTACAGTGTAGGTTCCTGCTTCGAAAAATTTCACGTATTTGATATAACCGCCTTTTACTTTCTCTAATGAAGTAGTTTCTGAGTCATTGTTTTCTAAAGGAATATCATCAAAGAAACGAGATGAACCACTTCTGTATGCGCTGGTCCGCGAGTCATTTCCATTAAAAATCAAGGAAAAAGAGTTCGGATCCGGATTGTCTGTCTTTATAAAAAGAGGTTTGAGACAATCGGTGTAAATATCTGCCTTCTGTTTGTCCAGACCGTAAATTTCATATGTATATTTAGCTGGTGCATTTTCTTTTTGGTCGTGTGCAGGCAGATCAGCTTTGGAAATCGGTGTGGGTGTAGGAACCGGTGTGGATGTAGGCGTTGGTGTAGGTGTAGGGGTTGCACTTTGGTGGGTACTGTTTGTCTCTCTGTTTGTTGTGCAATGGCCTGTAGAAGACCATTTGGAATAGTATTTTTTTCCTTTAACGGTCATGTAAGTGCGGGTTTGCATATAATATGTAGTCCCGGCACGGAGGCCATTGAGAAAAATTGTGTTGTTTTTGTTACCTTTGACTGTTATAGTTTTTGCATTTTTTAGTTTTGAATTAGTGGCATAGCGCAGCTGGTAACCACTGGTCTGGGAGGTTTGTCTTTTTACTACTACAGTTGCAGCTGCTGTTTTTGCATAGATATTCATTATCTGGGCTTTCGGCGGTAAAATGACAAACTGTTTTTTAGCAGTGCCGGTATAAGTGCCTTTTCCAATAATCTGAACCGTGTAAGTTCCTACTTTTTTGCAGCCTTTAGAGTACTTTACAATATAGTTTTTCTTTTCCTTCAAGACTTTTCCTTTATAAGTTACTCTTACTTTTGGACGCTGTACCTTTTTATTATAAGTAAGCTTTGTGGCTGATAATTTAATCCTGGTATTTTTCACATTTACCCTTGCTGCGGCAAATACCTGGCTTGAACTGCAAAACAGAAGCAGTAAAATGATGAGGCAGAGGTGAATCTGCCGGTGTAGATGATGATTTTTTTTCATGGCTTTTTACTCCTTTTATATGATAAGTTTATTGGGTTTTGTAAAAATATAACTATTTATGACCAGACCGTAGCAGCCATTTCTGGTCAATCTTTTTTACCTCATCATCTGCAAACCGGATATGCAGTCTGACGGAATTGGACAGTTGTACGATTTCCTCTACAGTACCTTCCCCAAATTTGGGATGAGTTACCACATCGTTTACCTGGAATTTTATTTCGCTATGTTTGGCGCTTTTGTAGGCCTGTTCACGGCGGTAGGTGTCCCGGATGGGAACTGTCTTGTCATGGATAGGGTTTTTCAGAGCTTTGTCATAATTGTGCTTCAGAAGGCTTTCTCCGATTCTGTAATAAGGAGTAGGCGCGGCGCCCACAAGAGAACAGCAGTATTTCCAGGCGCTCCCATGCTTTCCTGCCTGCCAGTTATACTGCGCCGGGATTTTCATATTGTATTGCATATAATGGGCGTATTCGTGCTTATAAAGATCCAGGCGATCCTCTTTGGAAAGAGGCTTCTTTACGGCATAACCAATAAACAGAAGGGAAAAATAGAAGCCTTCCTTTTCATGAGAAGAAGCAGGTGTATAAGAGCCAAGTACAGCCTCATCGTAACCAAAGCGGATAGGCACAGAAGCTCCACGAAGCCCAAACCTGCGGTCAAGAGTCTGGAACAAAGCGCGGATCTGAGCTTCGTGTATTGTAGTTTCATTATCAAGAAGTTTACGGATGGATGGGTCGATGTTCATACAGTTACTCCTTTGTGTAAGATGATTATGGCAAAAAAAAGATGCTGCAATCTGCAACATCTATAATAGCGAGAGGGGGATTCGAACCCTCGACACCGCGGGTATGAACCGCGTGCTCTAGCCAACTGAGCTATCTCGCCATATTCATTTCATAAGTATGGGGCCTACAGGGCTCGAACCTGTGACCCTCTGCTTGTAAGGCAGATGCTCTCCCAGCTGAGCTAAGACCCCATATACAAACTGTGAAGTATCTTCTCTTCCGCAGCTCGCTTTGCTATTATACTATCAACTGTCGCAAATTGTCAACAACTTTTTTTACTTTTTTTCAAAAAATTTAGAATTATATTTTTTACTATTTATTTTGGGTCCTTATTTGCAAAAAGCGGAAAACAATTTGGCAAGTAAGGTTCTTTCCAAAATGAGAATTGATGTTATACTGAGTCTGTAAACAAGAAGAGCAAACAAAAGCATACCGGATACCTGCAAGAAGAAAAAGAACGGACGCAGTGTATTCGTATGGTCTCATAAAAAAGAGCTCACAAACATGCCCTGAGATCATAATTGCGATCAGCTGACAATTGTTTTTCCTATTAGGAAACGTCAGTTGGCGATACGAAAAATAGAAGAGGAGAAGATGGTATGAAGATTTTAGATTCCAAATTTATGAAGGGCTTTATCAAAATGGCAGACGATGGTTTCCAGCAGGGCTGGCATGAGAGAAACGGCGGAAACTTAAGCTATCGTCTGAAAGCAGAAGAAGTAGAAATGATCCGTCCACGTCTGAATGCACCAGGCGAGTGGCAGCCTATCGGCACAGAGGTGCCGGGACTTGCAGGAGAGTTTTTCCTGGTAACCGGAAGCGGCAAATATTTCAGAAACATAGCAGTTGACCCGGAAGCATGTCTTGCAATCATTGAACTGGATGATAAAGGTGTTAATTACAGAATCCGCTGGGGACTGGTAGAAGGCGGCCGCCCGACCAGCGAGCTTCCAACCCACCTTATGAATCATGAGGTAAAAAAGAAGCTTACAAACGGCAGACATCGTGTTATTTATCATGCACATACAACCAACACCATCGCATTAACCTTTGTCCTTCCATTGGATGACAAGGTATTTACAAGAGAGCTTTGGGAGTCTGCAACAGAATGCCCGGTTGTTTTTCCAGACGGTGTAGGTGTTGTAGGCTGGATGGTACCAGGCGGAAGAGAAATTGCAGTAAAAACAGCTGAGCTAATGAAGAAATATGACGTTGTCATCTGGGCACATCATGGAATGTTCTGCTCTGGTGAAGATTTTGATCTGACCTTTGGCCTTCTCCATACAGTAGAGAAGTCTGCGGAAATTCTGGTGAAGGTAATGTCCATGGCACCGCGTAAGCTTCAGACCATTACTCCTGACGATTTCCGCGCAGTAGCCAAAGACTTTCATGTTACTTTACCGGAAGAATTTCTTTATGAAAAAGAACAGTAAGTAAATTAATATAATAATGTGAGGTCTGTCTGTGATGAGAAAATTCACAGGCAGATTTTTTACTTTAGAGGAATTTAAGTTTAATAAATGTTTATAAAATGTGAAAAAATTGCTTGACAATTCATTGCCTGTATGCTATTTTAAATAAAAATTTAATTCAACGAACTAAACCAATGAAGCGGGAATAAAAACAATCGTGCACCCACAGAGAGTCCGGGAGGCTGAGAGCCGGGCGGTAAGGCAGTTTGTTAAATGGGCCGCTGAGGGCGCATGGAAAGGCAGAATGCGTGCAGAACAAATGCAGAGAATTGCAGAAGAAATGCAAACATATCTGATTGAAGCATAAAAGTAGATTCTGCAGAAGCCAAGTATTATGCGACGTAGGACATACGTCAGTTGTCAGGAATATGATGGTATTCCGTTAAGAGCACGATTTTATCGTGAAGCAAGGTGGCACCGCGGGTGAATATTCAGACCCGTCCTTGACAGATATGGAAATTCTGTCCTGGACGGGTTTTTTGTGTACTAGAAAATTACTCCGTAATGTTCCTGTTACACCTAAAAACGCTCTGCGAGGATGCGGCGCGCGCACTGTTCAGGAAATAAATCGGGAGGTGTTCTATGTATCCAACATTTGATAAGATCAGGGAAATGGCAGCAGGAGATTACAAAAGAATTCCAATCTGCAAAGAGTTATACGCAGACAGCTACACACCAGTAGAGATGATGCGGATTCTGCAAAAGGCAAGTCATCACTGCTATCTGCTGGAAAGCGCCAGCCAGAGCGAAGCGTGGGGCAGGTATTCTTTTCTGGGATATGACCCTTCCATGGAAATCACCTGCACAGACGGAATCCTGCGAATTCGAAAAACCAGTAAGACGGAAACTTTTGGCAGAAGCGGCAATGCGGCAGAAAGCAGTACAGAAAGCAGTACAGAAGAGGTTCGACAGGTTGCCCATCCAGGCGATGCCATCCGTGA
This sequence comes from Ruminococcus sp. RTP21484sp1_RTP21277st1_D2_RTP21277_210401, assembly GCF_040924225.1. Taxonomy (NCBI): domain Bacteria; kingdom Bacillati; phylum Bacillota; class Clostridia; order Eubacteriales; family Oscillospiraceae; genus Ruminococcus; species Ruminococcus sp. RTP21484sp1_RTP21277st1_D2_RTP21277_210401. The sequence goes on from NZ_JBCOMJ010000036.1 coordinate 38,165, forward strand.
AATCATCAGTCAGTACAAAAGTCCGGTTATGGACGATATGCCCACATTTACCGGCGGCCTGGTAGGCTACTTCTCCTACGACTACATCAAATACAGTGAACCCAAGCTGGAGCTAACAGATAAGGAACAGCAGGATTTCCGGGATCTGGATCTGATGCTGTTTAATGATGTGATCGCATTCGACCATTACCGTCAGAAGGTTCTTCTCATCACAGGTGTGATGACAGATGATCTGGAAAAGTCCTATAAACAGGCCTGTGAAAAACTGGAAGAAATGACAGAGCTGATCAAAAAGGGTGAGAAAAAAATCTTCCCTCCGATCAGGCTTAAATCTGAAATCAAACCTCAGTTCCCTAAAGAAAAATATTGCCAGATGGTGGAAACGGCGAAGCATTATATCCACGAGGGCGATATTTTCCAGGTGGTTTTGTCAAACCCCATGAGGGCAAAAGCAGAGGGCAGCCTGTTTGATACTTACCGTGTTCTGAGAGCCACCAACCCATCTCCCTATATGTTCTATTTTTCCAGTGATGACATTGAAATCGCAGGAGCCTCCCCGGAGACACTGGTGAAATTAGATCATGGCAAGTTAAGCACTTTCCCACTGGCAGGAACAAGGCCGCGAGGAAAAACACCGGAAGAGGACAAAGCACTGGAAGCGGATCTTCTTCAGGATGAAAAAGAGCTTGCCGAGCACAACATGCTTGTGGATCTGGGAAGAAACGATATTGGAAAAATCAGTGAGCTTGGCAGTGTAAAAGTAGAAAAATATCTGATTGTGGAACGTTATTCCTGTGTTATGCACCTTGGCTCTACGGTAACAGGAACCATCAAAAAGGGTAAAGATGCCATAGACGCGGTGGATGCCATCTTACCTGCAGGAACCCTTTCAGGGGCACCGAAATTCCGTGCCTGCCAGATCATTCAGGAACTGGAACAAAGCAAGAGAGGTATTTACGGCGGCGCAATCGGATATGTGGATTTCACAGGAAATCTGGATGTGTGCATTGCAATCCGTCTGGTATATAAGAAAAAAGATGAAATCTGTATCCGGTCGGGAGCCGGAATCGTGGCAGACAGCGTACCGGAAAAAGAATTTGAAGAGTGCCAGAATAAGGCAAGAGCGGTGGTAAGGGCCATCAGCCAGGCAGAGGAGGGATTAGAATGATTTTACTGATTGATAATTACGACAGCTTTTCCTATAACCTGTATCAGCTGATCGGGTCCGTTAATCCGGACATTCAGGTGGTTCGAAATGACGAAATTTCCCTGGGAGAAATAGAGAAGCTGGAACCGGAAGCAATTGTTCTTTCCCCGGGGCCTGGAAGACCGGAGGAGGCCGGAATCTGTATTCCGGTGATCAAAGAGTTCGCTGGAAAAATCCCAATTCTGGGTGTGTGTCTGGGACATCAGAGTATTTGCGAAGCCTTTGGCGGAGTGGTTTCTTATGCAAAAGAACTGAAGCATGGGAAAAGAGATGAGATGATCCAGTACGGTTCCAATGTCCTGTTTAAAGGACTCCCGAAAAAATTCCCGGCAGCAAGATATCATTCCCTGGCAGCAATAGAAGGGACTCTTCCGGAGAAACTGGTTGTAACAGCCAGAGCAGAAGATGGAGAAATCATGGCAGTGGAACATAAGGAATATCCGGTTTACGGTGTGCAGTTTCATCCTGAGTCTGTTATGACTCCCGATGGAAGGAAGATGATTGAGAATTTTCTGGAAGCGCTAAAGGACAACATCAGAGAGGAGCAGAAAAAATGATCAGAGAAAGTATTATCAAATTATCGAAGAAACAGAACTTAACCTATCAGGAAGCAGAAGAGGTAATGGACGAGATTATGAGCGGAAAAGCTACCCCGGTACAGATGTCCGCTTACCTGACTGCTCTGGCGCTGAAAGGGGAAACCATTGATGAGATTACCGCTTCCGCGGCAGGCATGAGAGCACACTGCATCAAGCTGCTTCATGACATGGATGTACTGGAAATCGTAGGGACTGGTGGAGACGGCTCCAATTCCTTTAACATTTCCACCACTGCCTCCCTTGTGATCGCAGCAGGAGGCGTACCGGTAGCAAAGCATGGAAACAGAGCTGCTTCTTCAAAATCCGGAGCCGCAGATGTGCTGGAAGCTCTGGGCGTTAAGATCACAATTCCACCGGAAAAAAGCCAGGAGCTTCTGGAAAAAATCGGAATCTGCTTCCTGTTTGCCCAGAATTATCACATTGCAATGAAGTATGTGGCTCCAATCCGTAAAGAGCTGGGAATCCGTACTGTATTTAATATTCTTGGACCGTTAAGCAACCCTGCTGGCGCAAATATGGAGCTGATGGGTGTTTATGATGAAGCCCTTGTTGAGCCTCTTGCGCAGGTCATGGCAAATCTTGGAGTAACAAGAGGAATGGTAGTCTTCGGACAGGACAGTCTGGATGAAATTTCCATGAGTGCATCGACTTCTGTATGCGAGATCAAAGATGGCAAATTTACATCCTATGTACTCACTCCGGAGCAGTTTGGTTATGAGCGCTGCACAAAAGAGGAGCTTCAGGGAGGAACTCCACAGGAGAACGCCGAAATCACAAAAGCAATTCTGGAAGGCAGAGAGACAGGTGCGAAACGCCATGCAGTTTGCCTGAATGCTGGTGCCGCACTTTATATTGCAGGCAAAGCAGCTTCCATTGAAGCAGGTGTGAAGATGGCAGAACAGCTGATCGACAGTGGGGCTGCCCTGAAGAAACTGGAAGAATTTATAGAAAAGAGCAACTAGGAGTGAAAAATAAACACAAATAATAACAAAAATAACAATAATCACATCGCAAAACAAAATAACACTGAAAAAAATAACAATATAACTCATTTGGATAAAGATGACGACAAGAGAGAATGACATCACAGAGAGTTTTACAGGAGATAGAATGAGTATTTTAAATGAGATAGCAGCGCGCACAAAAGAGCGTATTGCGGAGGAAAAATTTAAAGTCCCATTAAGGGAACTTATCTTACAGCAGAATTCCGATCTGGCAAAACATGCCGAGGAAAAAATCTCTTTTCTGGAGGCATTAAAAAAGCCGGGAATGTCTTACATCTGTGAAGTAAAAAAAGCGTCTCCTTCAAAAGGATTGATCGCACCAGATTTTCCTTATCTGGACATTGCAAAGGAATATGAGCAGGCCGGTGCTTCTGCAATCTCCTGCCTCACAGAGCCCTTTTATTTCCAGGGGGCAGACAGGTATTTGCAGGAAATTTCCCAGGCAGTGAATATTCCGGTACTTCGAAAGGATTTTACAGTAGATGAGTACATGATCTACCAGGCAAAAGCATTTGGGGCTTCCGCTGTACTTCTGATCTGTGCGATTCTTGATAACAGCCAGTTAAAAGCCTTTGGGGAACTGGCACAGGAGCTGGGGCTGGATGCTCTGGTAGAAGCTCATGATCAGTGGGAAGTGGACCGGGCTTTGAATCTTGGAGTCAAAATCGTGGGAGTGAACAACCGGAATCTCCATGATTTTACCGTTGATATGGGAAACAGTATCAGACTGCGGAACATGGCACCGGCTGATACGGTGTTTGTTTCCGAAAGTGGTATTAAGACAGCGGAGGATATCCGTATATTATATGAAAACCAAGTAGATGCAGTCCTGATCGGGGAGACCTTAATGCGCAGCCCTGACAAAAAAACGGCACTTGGGGCATTAAATGCAGGGATTGTCTGAGCTGATCCATGGTGATAAGTGATATTCCATGCACATTCTGGCAATCTAAGATGTACAATGTGCTGATAAAATAGTTGGAAAATAAAAAATTAAAGAAAAGGAATGAAACAGTATGGCAAAATTAAAAATTTGCGGTCTGACCTGCAAAGAGGATATTGAAGCTGTAAATGAAGCAAAACCGGATTTTGCGGGATTCATAATTGAAGTTCCAGGAAGAAGACGAAGCCTTACGGCAGAACAGGTCAAAGTCCTGGTTAAGGGACTGGACAAGGAAATCCTTTCCGTAGGTGTATTCGTAAACGCTGCCCCGGAACTCCCCATTTCCTTATTAAGAGATGGCACCCTATGGGCTGCCCAGCTTCACGGGGATGAAGACGAAGACTACATCGAAAAAATCCAGAATATGACTGGAAAGCCCGTCATCAAGGCCTTTTCCATAAAAACACCCGAAGATGTTCAGCGGGCTCTTCGAAGCCCTGCCGACTACATCCTCTTAGATCAGGGCGCAGGAGGAACCGGCGAACCTTTTGATTGGACCCTGGTTCCCCCAGTCCGCCGCCCATTCTTCCTTGCAGGAGGAATCGGTCCCGAAAACATCCGCAGCGCCATCGGAACCTTACACCCATGGGCTGTAGACCTGAGCAGCAGCCTGGAAACCGATGGAAGAAAAGACCGGGCGAAAATCCAGCAGATTGCCCGTATGCTGAAGCAGATTAATACACTGGAAGCATACAGAAAAGAGCGAGAAGCAGATTTAGAGTGAAGAGTGAAGAAAGTAATTCATATACAAAACAGCGAAACGAAAGGAAACAACGCTATGTCAAACGGAAGATTTGGAATCCATGGCGGCCAGTATATCCCCGAAACCCTGATGAACGCGGTGATCGAACTGGAAGAAGCCTACAACCACTATAAAGACGACCCGGAATTCAACCGGGAGCTTACAGAACTTTTAAATGAATATGCAGGAAGACCATCCCGTCTCTACTACGCAGCTCACATGACCGAAGACCTTGGCGGCGCAAAGGTTTATCTAAAAAGAGAAGACTTAAACCACACCGGCGCCCACAAGATCAACAACGTCTTAGGTCAGGTGCTTCTTGCAAAAAAAATGGGCAAAACCCGTGTCATCGCGGAAACCGGAGCCGGACAGCACGGGGTAGCCACAGCCACAGCAGCAGCTCTTATGGGAATGGAATGCGAGGTATTCATGGGAAAAGAAGACACCGAGCGCCAGGCTTTAAATGTATATAAGATGCGTCTCCTTGGAGCAAAAGTTCATCCTGTAACCTCCGGAACTGCCACCCTGAAAGATGCCGTATCCGAGACCATGCGTGAATGGACCAACCGTATAGCAGATACCCATTATGTACTGGGCTCCGTTATGGGCCCTCACCCTTTCCCAACCATTGTCCGCGATTTTCAGGCAGTTATCTCCAAAGAAATCAAAGAACAGATGCTGGAAAAAGAAGGCAGGCTTCCAGATGCAGTCCTTGCCTGTGTAGGCGGCGGCTCCAATGCCATCGGAACCTTTTACCACTTTATTGAAGACAAAGATGTACAGCTGATCGGCTGCGAGGCAGCAGGCCGCGGCGTAAATACTGCAGAGACCGCAGCCACCATTGCCACTGGCAGACTTGGAATCTTCCATGGAATGAAATCCTATTTCTGCCAGGACGAGTACGGACAGATCGCGCCGGTTTACTCTATTTCCGCAGGACTGGATTATCCGGGAATCGGACCGGAGCATGCCCACCTTTACGACACTGGCCGTGCCCAGTATGTACCTGTAACAGATGAAGAAGCAGTAGAAGCCTTTGAATATCTTTCCAAAACAGAAGGAATCATTCCTGCCATTGAAAGCGCCCACGCTGTTGCCTATGCAAGAAAAATCGTGCCGCAGATGGGCAAGGATCAGTGCGTAGTCATTACCATTTCCGGCAGGGGTGACAAAGACTGTGCAGCAATCGCAAGATACAGAGGGGAGGATATCCATGAGTAACCGAATTTCAGAAGCATTTGCAAAAGGAAAAGCATTTATTCCATTTATCACCTGCGGAGATCCATCTCTGGAGATCACCGAGCAGCTTGTCTATGCAATGGAGGAAGCAGGCGCAGACCTTATTGAGCTTGGAATCCCGTTTTCCGACCCGACAGCAGAAGGTCCTGTGATCCAGGAAGCCAATGTGCGTGCACTGAGCGGCGGAGTAACCACAGACAAGATCTTTGACATGGTGGTAAAAATCCGTAAAAAAACCAGTATCCCAATGGTATTTATGACTTACGCAAACGTTGTTTTTTCCTATGGAACAGAGCGTTTCATCAGGAAAGCAGCAGAAATTGGAATGGATGGACTGATTCTTCCTGATGTACCTTTTGAGGAAAAAGAGGAGTTCGACGTGGTCTGCAAACAGTATGGTCTGGAGCTGATTTCCCTGATCGCCCCCACATCCCACGACCGGATCACCCGGATTGCAAAAGAGGCAAATGGCTTCGTATACTGCGTTTCCTCCCTTGGCGTAACCGGAACCAGAACCCAGATCACCACCGATATCAGAGCGATGGTGAAGCTGGTAAAAGCTGCAAAGGACATTCCCTGTGCAGTAGGCTTCGGCATCTCCACCCCGGAGCAGGCAAAGAAAATGGCTGCCCAGTCTGACGGTGCGATTGTAGGCTCCGCCATTGTGAAAATTTGTGCCGCACATGGAGAAAACTGCGTCCCATATGTAAAGGATTATGTAAAGTCTATGAAAGACGCTGTGCGTGAGGCTTAAGCAGGAAGAATATAAAAAATGGAAAAGAAATGCTTCAGTTTTTCCAAAAATAAGCAGAACAGACCAAAAAAATTTAGCTTGTTTTAATTCTAAAAAGACTATAAAAGAAGGCAAAAGCGTTGACATTTTGCCCTCTTTTTTTTATAGTATCATATGTGAATTAATTTTATGTGTAAAATAAATGGTAATGAAAAAGAGGAATGAAGTTGGAGAAAAAACTGGTATTTATTTTTAATCCCAAAGCAGGGAAGGGCAAGATCAAGACATCTCTGATGGATATAGTAGATATCTTTAATAAAGGCGGTTATGAGGTGATCATCCGCGCAACTCAGGCCCCGAAGGATGCCTATGAACAGGTGAAGAAATATGCAGACAAGGTGGATCTGATCGTCTGCAGCGGCGGTGACGGCACGCTGGATGAAGTGGTTACAGGAATTACCGAGATGGGAAGCAAGGTTCCGGTCGGATACATACCGGCAGGAAGCACCAATGACTTTGCCAACAGCCTTTTTATGCCGAAAAATATGCTGGATGCGGCATCTATGATCATGAAGGAAGAGATTTACAGATGCGACGTAGGCAGATTTAACAGCCAGACCTTTGCTTATGTAGCTGCTTTTGGTCTTTTTACAGATGTGTCTTATGAGACAAGTCAGGATCTGAAGAACATTCTGGGCCATCTTGCTTATGTCCTGGAAGGTGCCAAGAGACTTCTGGATATCAAGGCTTACCATATGAAAGTGACAACAGAGAATGGTGTGATCGAAGATAATTTTATCTACGGCATGGTCACCAATTCCAGATCTGTGGGCGGATTTAAGAACCTGACCAAGGATGTGGATATGAACGACGGCCTTTTTGAGGTCACTTTGATCGTACAGCCTAAGAACCCGCTGGAAATGCAGGAGATTATCCGGAATCTTCTCAACATGGAGGATAATTCTGACCTGATTTATTCTTTCAAGGCACGAAAGCTTACAGTTGAAGCAGAGGAAGAAGTAGCATGGACACTGGATGGTGAGTACGGCGGAAGCCCAAGGCTGGTAGAGATTGAGAATCTGCAGCAGGCGCTGAACCTTTGCCTGAAGAGCGACAAGTAAACAGGGTGAGACCGGCTGGTATCACCAGAGAGAATTTTTGCGCGTTTTTTGCCTTGCACCTGTGAAAGCATTGAGTGCTTACATGTGAAAAAATAAGAACCAGTAATGTGTGATGAATCGTTGTTTATGGAGAGAAGGTACCGCAGATAAATGGCAGCCTGGGGAAATAAGCAGCGAGATGAACGAGAGGAGAGGAACAATGGGAGATTATGTTAATGTGAAGGAATTATTCGGATGTGATGTATTCAATGATTCCGTCATGCAGGACCGTCTGCCGAAGAAGGTTTACAAAGAGCTGAAGAAAACCATTGAAGAGGGCAAGGAGCTTTCCATGGAGGTTGCAGATGTGGTTGCCCACGAGATGAAGGAATGGGCCATCGAGAAGGGGGCCACTCATTACAGTCACTGGTTTCAGCCCCTTACAGGCGTAACTGCAGAGAAGCACGATGCATTTATCACCGCACCTATGGAGAATGGAAAAGTCCTTCAGAGCTTTTCCGGTAAAGAGCTGATCAAGGGAGAGCCGGATGCGTCTTCTTTTCCATCTGGCGGACTTCGTGCCACCTTTGAGGCAAGAGGCTATACAACATGGGATTGTACCTCACCGGCTTTTGTAAGACATGATGCAGCAGGCGGAACTTTATGTATTCCTACCGCTTTCTGTTCCTATACAGGAGAAGCGCTGGATCAGAAGACACCGCTTCTTCGTTCTATGGAAGCCATCAATACACAGGCGTTAAGACTTCTCAGACTTTTCGGAAATACGACCTCCAAACGGGTGACACCATCTGTTGGCGCAGAGCAGGAGTATTTCCTTGTTGATAAAGAGAAATATATGCAGAGAAAGGATCTGGTTTACACCGGACGCACTCTTTTCGGAGCTATGCCTCCGAAAGGACAGGAGATGGATGACCATTATTTCGGAACCATCCGTCAGAGAGTTTCCGCATATATGAAAGAAGTAAATGAAGAGTGCTGGAAGCTGGGAGTTACAGCCAAGACCCAGCACAATGAGGTTGCACCGGCACAGCATGAGCTTGCGCCGATCTATGCACCTGTTAATATTGCAGCAGATCACAACCAGATCATGATGCGTATCCTGAAAAAGGTGGCAAGCCGTCACGGCATGCGCTGTCTGCTTCACGAGAAACCTTTTGCAGGCTTGAATGGTTCCGGTAAGCACAATAACTGGTCCCTGACTACTGATGACGGAATTAATCTTCTGGAGCCGGGGAAGACACCACATGAGAACATTCAGTTCCTTCTGGTTCTGACCTGTATCCTGAAAGCAGTTGACAAGCATGCAGATCTTCTTCGTGAGTCCGCTGCAGATGTTGGAAATGACCAGCGCCTTGGCGGCCATGAGGCTCCGCCAGCTGTTATTTCGGTTTTCCTTGGAGAGCAGCTTGAGGATGTGCTGGAGCAGCTGATCAGCACTGGTACTGCTACAAGAAGTAAGACAGGGGAGAAAATGGATACAGGCGTTAAGACGCTTCCGGATTTCATGAAGGATGCTACAGACCGTAACCGTACTTCACCCTTTGCTTTTACCGGCAATAAATTCGAGTTCCGTATGGTTGGTTCCAAGGATTCCATTTCCGCATGCAATGTGGTGCTGAATACCATTACTGCTGAGGCGTTTAAGGAAGCTTGCGATGTTCTGGAGAGCGCAGAAGACTTTGATCTGGCAGTTCATGATTTGATCAAGGAATACGCTACCGAGCATCAGAGAATCGTATTTAACGGCAATGGCTACGCTCCTGAATGGGAAAAAGAGGCACGCCGCCGCGGACTTCCTGTTCTGCCATCTATGGTAGATGCCATTCCGGCACTTACTACAGATAAGGCAGTAGAACTGTTTGGAGAATTTGGAGTATTTACAAAGACTGAGCTGGAGTCCAGAGCGGAGATCCAGTATGAGATTTATGCGAAAGCAATTAACATCGAAGCGAAAACCATGGTGGACATGGCAACCAAGCAGATCATTCCGGCAGTTATCAAGTATACAACTGTACTGGCAGAGTCCATCAATCAGGTGAAGGCAGTTGGACCAATTGACGTGAGCGTTCAGATGGATCTTCTGAAGAAAGCAAGCAAGCTTCTGAAAGAAGTGAACAGTACCATGAATAAGCTGAGCAAGCTGGTAGATCAGATCGAGACGCATCCGGAAGGACGTGACAGGGCAGTGTTCTGCAGAGAGAAACTGGTTCCGGCAATGGAGAAATTAAGAGAGCCGGTTGACGAACTGGAAATGTTAGTGGATAAAGATATGTGGCCGATGCCATCTTATGGAGATCTGGTGTTTGAGCCGTAAAGTGATCAGGAGGACTGCAGCCGCAGTCCTCTTTTCTATTAAAGAGGTAAAGTGAAAGCAGGAAAAATAAAGAGGTAAAGTGAAAGCAGGAATAAGATGAGTGAATTTGATTTTTTAGAGGAACAGGGTGTCAGTGCGGCGCTTATTAAGGCGGCGGAAGAGTTTCGACAGGAATATGGCGTTTCAGAGGAAGCGAAGCATAGACGGATAAAGCCGGCGCTGCCATTTTATGGGAAGGAAACATTGGAGATGGCCATGGCAGCGGTGCTGGAGCAGGAGAATCTGCTTCTGGCAGGACCGAAGGCTACGGGAAAGAATGTGCTGGCAGAGAATCTGGCATATATTTTCGGGAGACCGGTGTATAACGTGTCCTTCCATGTGAATACAAACAGCGGTGACCTGATTGGAACAGATACTTTCGTGGATAATCAGGTGAAGCTGCGTAAGGGAAGTATTTACCAGTGCGCAGAGGAAGGCGGATTCGGTATTCTGGATGAGATCAATATGGCGAAGAATGATGCGGTTTCTGTACTTCACGCCACATTGGATTACCGTCGGTCTATTGATGTGCCAGGATATGACAAAATAGACCTTCACCCGGCGGCAAGATTTATTGGAACCATGAATTACGGGTATGCCGGAACCAAGGAGCTGAATGAGGCTCTGGTTTCCCGTTTTCTGGTAATCGACATGCCGGCACAGAATGAGGAAACGCTTGGATTTATTTTCAACAGGATGTTCCCTGATGCAAAGAAAGAGGCTGTGGAGCAGTTTATGGGAGTATTTCTGGATCTGCAGCAGAAATCCATGAACAGTGAGATTTCCACAAAGCCACTGGATCTTCGCGGCCTGCTTGCTGCCATGAAGATCGTGCGTACCGGGCTTTCCCCATGGCAGGCGGTACGCATGGGCATTGTTAATAAAACATTTGATGTGTTTGAGAAGGAAATCGTGGAGGATGTGGTGCGAACCAGAATTCCACAGGGCTGGACACGGGAAGATGTTTATGGAGAATAAAGAAAACGAATCTTTAAAAATTTCTGCCAAATTGGTTGATCTTGAAGATGCAGAGGAATTTTTGAAGAAATCAGCTATTGGGAAAGAAAAAATTAAAATTGCAGCTGGGGATAAGAAATCAGAAAAAGTTTCAATGGAAGTACCTGTAGCGGAGAAAAGCGAAAATTTTCAGGCAAGAGAGGATAACTGTGAAGAACTGAATCTCCAGGATTATCAATTAGAGCAGGAAAACCGTATCCGAAATCTGCTCTGGACCATCAGTGGGGACTACACCCAGCAGATGAAGCCGGATGTTTCCCTGTTCCTCAGGTCAAAGGATATTGCATTGTATGATGGAATTAAGCAGGGCGCATTGGCGAAATTCTTCGATAAAGATTTTCTGGGAATGTATCTGGTGAAAAAAATCTTCATGGGCGCGGATGAAGCTGCGCTTACCTTTGTTTCGCAGCTCTGTATTGAAGAAGCCATCGGAGAACGGATCTGTGAACAGCGCCCTGGGATCTGGGAGATGCAGAGGAAAGCCTGCGAGGACATACTGGATCAGGAATATGAGACTATGCCGTCGGCAGCAGATAAGCTGGGCTATCTGAGAGTGAATCTGCTGAGAAGGCGGATTGACAGAGGGGAAAATGCGGATGCATCAAACAAAACTATAACAAATATAACGGAAAAAGAACAAAAAGATAGAAAATACAAAGGAATCTATCACTATATTAACCTGATTTCCAGCGCAGCAGAGACTGCGGATACAATGTCTTTAATCCGCATCATAGACACGGTATACAATGAAGTTGCTGACCCCGATTTTTCCAAAAAGGCAACCCTTGAGCAGGTGCTTGCTGTCACTATGGAGGATCTGACGGAGTTCGACTGGCACGACTATCTTTCCGAAGAAATGTATGAGGATGCATTGGAAAGCTATATGGAGCAGCTTACCTCCAATGTGGCGGGTATGGAGAATGCGGATGTCACCCGGGAGATGGAAGAGGAACGGCAATCGAAACAGAAAATTACAGTTCTGCCTCCGGAGGCTTTGGAAAAAGCCCACACCTATGTGGAACTGAATTTTGGAAAAACTTATCTGAGCGAGCTGGAAGAGAAGCGGATGAACCAGCTGATGTGCCGTGACATTCACAGCGACTGCAGCCTGTATTTTACTGAGGGAATTCTGAAAAGTCCGGTAAAACGAAATTACCAGTATGAATATGCAAAAAGGTTGAAAAATAAGAATATCTGGCTTTATCATGACAAACACCGCATTGTGAAGCGGAATATCGCCCTTCTCACAGAAATGCTGAAAAAGTCACTGGTCATCAAAAGTGAAAATCAGGAGATTCTTTCAGACAGAGGAATGATTGTTCCATCAAGGCTGTGGCGGCTTGGAAGAAGCAGTGATGCACAGGTTTTTAGGCGGGAATTGAAGGGGGATTCTTCTGATTTTGTGGTGGATGTGCTGATCGATGCCAGTGGTTCCCAGATGAGCCGCCAGGGCGAGGTAGCGCTGCAGGCCTACATTATCAGCGAGGCACTTAGCAATGCAGAGCTGCCCCACAGAGTGATGAGCTACTGCACCTTCTGGGACTATACCATTCTCCACCGCTTCAGAGAATATGACGACCAAAGAAGTGCAAATGAAAATATATTTAACTATGTAACATCATCCAACAACCGTGACGGACTTGCCATCCGGGCAGCAGGATACGGCCTTCTGAACCGGGAGGAAGAGAAAAAGATTCTGATCATTCTCAGTGATGGACGTCCTTACGATGTTATTGTCAATCGTCCCAATGCGAAGAATCCGGCACCGTATCATGGGAAGTATGCAATTACCGACACTGCAGCCCAGATCCGTAAGCTGCGCAGCCAGGGAGTGAGCGTGCTGGGTGTTTTCGCCGGGGAAGAGAAAGATCTGGCGACGGAGAAGAAGATTTTTGGAAAGGATTTTGCATATATCCGGAATATTACCGGATTTTCCAAAATCGTTGGAAGATATCTTACAAAGCAATTGGAGGATGATGAATAAGAAAGCATAATACGGAGGTAACGCCATGTTCCAAAATAACAAAAAAGCTGCCTTCCTGGACTACCTGATGATCATTGTGGGTACAGCCCTTATGGCAACTGCCATAAACAGTGTTTTCGATATGTCCGGTATGGTAACCGGAGGCTTTTCCGGTATTGCGATCCTGGTAAAAGAGTGGACGGAGGGAGTCGTGCCGGGAGGCATCCCGCTGTGGATCACGAACTTAAGTCTGAATATCCCGCTGTTTCTGATCGGAATGAAGCTCAGTGGATTCCAGTTTGTGAAAAGGGCACTGGTGGGAGAAATCTGCCTGTCATTCTGGCTGGCGGTTCTTCCGGCATTTGATATTGCAGGAAATGATCTTTTGCTGGCAGCCGTTTATGGTGGTGTAATCCAGGGGATTGGAATCGGACTTGTGTTTCTTGGAAGAGGAACTACCGGGGGCACAGACATGATGGCGGCACTGCTGCAGCGGAAGCTCCGCCATTACTCCATTGCCCAGATTATGCAGTTTATTGACGGAGCCATTGTACTTGTAGGTATGTATGTGTTCGGTGTGCAGAAAGCACTTTATGCCATCATCGCCGTTTATCTTGTAACAAAGGTATCTGACAGCTTGATCGAAGGTCTGAAATTTTCAAAACAGGCGTATATCATTACCAGCAAGCCTGACGAGATTTCCAGAGAAATCATGGACAAACTGGATCGCGGCGTGACCGGAGTCCACGGAAAGGGAATGTACTCCGGCCAGGACAAGCTGCTTCTTTACTGCGTTGTGGGACGCAAGGAGATCGTGGCATTGAAAGAGCTGGTAGACCATATTGACCCGGATGCTTTTGTAATCGTGTCTGACGTGCGTGAAGTCCATGGTGAGGGATTTATTGAACGTAAGTAAAAAGAAAAACTTTACCAAAGCCTTCTGCGCACCGCAAAAAAAGGGGAAAATAGGGCTTGAAATTGGAGTGATATAGAAAAAGTTAAAAAAATATGCTGGAAATTTGTAAATTTTTTCTACTTTCCTCTTCCTTTTTTGGTGATTTTGTATTAAAATAGGTTCATGAATTTTTGGAATCAGTAGATTTTCCTAAGACTGTCTGAGGCTTTGTGCAATATTACAGATTTGAGACCGCGAATTTTGGCACTAATGGACAGCGATTCATGCCGGTTATACCGGCGAACATATAATGTTACTGCTCTCTTTGACAATGTTTTCACTATCCTGGAATACATTGACAGCTGTGAGACCAGTAGCCCTATAATTTACAAGAAGGGACGGAAGGGTAATGATATCAAATCAGGTACTGCAGAATACACTTGAGGGGCTCAGGGAGATATCCAGGACGGAGTTTTGCATTATTGACACAGATGGCAAGACACTGGCGTCCACCTACAGTGAATTTGAGATTCAGCCACAGGATATTCAGGCATTTGTGGAATCCCAGGCTGCCAGCCAGCTTGTGAAAGGTTATCAGTATTTCAAGGTCTGTGATGATTACCAGCTGGAATACATTCTGGTCGCCCACGGAGAAGATGAAGATACTTATATGGTAGGAAAGCTTGCCGCTTTCCAGATCCAGAGCCTGATCGTTGCATATAAGGAGCGTTTTGACAAGGACAGCTTCATTAAGAACCTGCTTCTTGATAACCTGCTTCTGGTAGATATTTATAATCGTGCGAAGAAGCTTCATATTGATGCTGACGTTCGACGGGTGGTTATGATCTTGGAGCTTGAGCAGGAGAGAGAGCACAGCTCCATGGAGAGCGTGAAGAGTCTGTTCGGCGGCAAGAGCAAGGACTTTATCACAGCTGTTGATGAGAAGAGCATTATCATTGTCAAGGAACTTGAGGAGAACGAAGGATACGAGGAGATGGACAAGCTTGCCCAGACCATCCTTGATACCTTAGGATTTGAGAAAGAGAATACTACACATATTGCATACGGAACTATCGTAAGCGAGCTGAAGGAAGTTTCCCGTTCCTACAAGGAAGCCAGAATGGCTCTTGATGTAGGCAAGATTTTCTCACCTGAGAAGGACGTTATTGCTTACAGCTCTCTTGGAATAGGCCGTCTGATCTATCAGCTTCCGATCCCGCTGTGCAAGATGTTCATTAAGGAGATCTTCGGCGGCAAGTCCCCGGATGATTTCGACGAGGAGACTCTGGTTACCATCGACAAGTTCTTTGAGAACAGCCTGAATGTATCCGAGACCTCCAGACAGCTTTACATTCACCGTAATACTCTGGTTTATCGTCTGGACAAGCTCCAGAAGAGCACCGGACTTGACCTTCGTGTATTCGAGGATGCGATCACATTCAAGATCGCGCTGATGGTTGTAAGATACATGAAGTATATGGAGACTCTGGAGTATTAAGTTTCATATTTGTAATTTCTGTGCCTGCTGCATTTGTTTGTGGCAGGCATTTTTCATCTTTGTGCTGGACTAGAGCCTGTTTGAAAAGCATTTCTGGACCTGCTTTGTGTTTCCTTTGTGAAATCTATTGCGTTCTTGGTTTTCTCTGGTATAATAAGGTACTGCAAAAAATAAGGTTGCATTTTTACCAGACATATATTACAATAATGTTACATAAAAATTAAGCAAACTGCTGAATTGAATTTTTACATGAAAAATTTAGGAGGATATCATGATTGATCTGATAGATGTGAGCAAGTCCTATGGACCGGGACTGCCGGCAGTGAATCACGCCAATCTCCATGTAGATAAAGGTGAATTCGTATTTATAGTAGGAAATAGCGGTTCCGGTAAATCCACGCTGATCAAACTGCTTTTGAAGGAACTGGATTCCACATCCGGTACGATTATCGTAAGCGGAGAGAAGCTTGAGGGAATGAAGCACCGCCGTGTGGCCAAATACCGCCGTAAGCTTGGTGTCGTATTCCAGGACTTCCGTCTTCTGAAGGACAGGGATGTGTATGAGAATGTAGCTTTTGCCCAGCGTGTTGTGAACCGTCCTACCAGAGTTATCCGCAAGAGAGTTCCGGAGGTACTTCAGGAAGTTGGACTTGCAGGGAAATACAAGGCGTACCCGGACGAGCTGTCAGGTGGAGAGCAGCAGAGAGTTGCTCTTGCCAGAGCGATTGTAAACCGCCCGGACATCCTTCTTGCAGACGAGCCCACTGGTAATCTTGATCCGAAGACATCCGAGGAGATCATGAAGCTCCTTGAGGAGATCAACCAGCGTGGAACCACCGTTCTGGTAGTAACCCACAATAAAGAGATTGTCAATTCCATGAAGAAGCGTGTACTGACCATGCATAATGGAGTGATCATCAGCGACGAGAAAGAGGGAGAATATTATGAGGCCTAGTACCATCTGGTATACTCTGAAGCAGGGTATCAAGAACATCAAGAGAAATTTCATGTTTTCCATTGCTTCTATTATTACGATGGCAGCATGTATTTTTCTTTTCGGAATTTTCTTTTCCATTGTAAATAATGTGAATACGCTGGCGCATAAGGTTGAGGAAGATGTGCCGATCACAGTGCTTTTTAATGAAGGAACCACACAGGAGCAGATGGATGCAGTTGGAGAACTGATCAGGCAGCGCCCGGAGGTTTCCAAGATTGAGTTTGAGTCCGGTGATGAAGCCTGGGAGAAGATGAAGCAGGAATACTTCGGTGATGACTCTGAGGCAGCAGACGGTTTCAAGGATGATAACCCGCTGGCAAATTCATCCAACTACCGTGTGTATATGAACAACATTGAGAAACAGTCTGAATTGGTTGCCTATATCAAGACACTGGATAATGTACGAGAGGTTAATCAGTCTGAGCAGGCTGCCAAGACTCTTGGTTCCATTAACCGTATTGTTTCCTATGTATCTGTGGCAGTGATCGTGATCCTGCTGTTGATTGCCATTTTCCTGATCAGTAATACCATTTCCGTTGGTATTACAGTTCGTAAGGATGAGATCGGAATTATGAAATATATTGGTGCTACCGATAGTTTTGTACGTGCTCCGTTCCTTCTGGAGGGTATGATCCTGGGACTGATCGGTGCGGGAATTCCACTGATCATTTTGTATTTCTGTTACAATAATGTGGTAACCTATGTATATACCAAGTTCAGCGTACTTCTGGGTGTTGTAGATTTCATTCCGGTTGGACAGATCTACCAGACACTGGTTCCGGTGGCGCTGGCACTGGGAATTGGAATTGGTCTTGTGGGAAGCTTTATTACTACAAGAAAACACTTGAAGGTGTGAGAGTTCTGTTTTACAATAAGGGCGGTTATTCGCATTCCGCCAGAATATGAGAAGAGGATATGGGGGCTGCTGGAGAGATCTGGCAGTCCTTTTGTATAAAAACAAGTAAGGTGTTTCAAGGCGGACGCATTGGGTCAAATGATATTCCACGCAAGTCGGTGCAACGCTCCGGTGAGCTAACAGCTAACTACGACTAAACATCTCAGGAGAGCCTTCGATGTTAAGTCTTCGTAAGCTGTGGATCTCACCTGCACTAAGGGCGCACCTGAAATGACTTGCTTAGGAATATCATTTGCCCCAATGCTGGTAATTGGATAAAATTTGTAACTTGTATAATGAGGAGAACTATAAATGGCAGATAAACAATTTATAAAGGGAGCTGTAACTGGTGTGCTTTGCGTATCCCTGGTGCTGGGCGGGGGATATGTGGGGCTTCAGAAAGCGGGACGTGCGGGAAGTAATGTACTGTCGGATGTGGCAGTTACCCAGAAGATTAAGTATCTGGAAGATATTATAGATCAGAATTATCTGGAAGATGTGGATGAGGATTCGCTGAAGGAGGGGATTTATACCGGGCTTCTTTATGGGCTGGGGGATCCGTATTCCAGATATTATACGGAGGAAGAATACGAGGAGGAGATGAGAGACACCGAGGGCTCTTACTCTGGAATCGGCGTGAGCATTACCCAAAATACGGAGGGTGGTATTCTGGTGGTGGATTGTTATGAGGGCAGTCCGGCAGATGAGGCCGGGCTGAAGGCGAATGATGTGATCACGGCTGTGAACGGAACGGATGTAACGGAAATGACGCCTGCTGAGGTCTCAAAGATGATACGGGAAAAGGAGGACGGTACTTCTATTCTGACCGTTTATCACCAGGAGGCAGATGAACCGGAAGAAATAACAGTGACTTTGAGCGATGTGGAGCTGCCCACTGTTTCTTATGAAATGCTGGAGGATTCTATAGGGTATTTGCGAATTACAGAGTTTACCATGGTGACACCCCAGCAGTTTGAGGATGCTTACAAAGATCTTCAGGCAAAAGGCATGGAGAAGCTGATCGTGGATCTTCGTGACAATCCAGGTGGGGTGCTTTCTTCTGTGTGCGATGTGCTGCGCCAGATTCTGCCCGAAGGACTGATCGTGTATACAGAGGACAAATATGGGGAAAAACAGGAGATGAAGTGTGACGGAGACACCCCGATCGACATTCCGCTGGCAGTGCTGGTAAATGAGAACAGCGCCAGTGCATCGGAGATTTTTGCCGGAGCTGTGAAGGATTATGAGATTGGAACGATTGTGGGAACCACCACTTATGGAAAGGGAATCGTTCAGAGCATCCGCCAGCTCTCTGATGGAAGTGCGGTGAAGCTGACTACGGCGAAATATTTTACCCCCAAGGGCAATGATATCCACAAGGTGGGAATCACACCGGATGTGGAGGTAAAACTGGATGCCAGCCTTTTGAACCGGACGGATTATACCCATGACGAGGATAATCAGCTTCAGGCCGCAATAGAGGCGGTTTCTCGTGTCAAGCGTTTTTGAAAATGTCCTAAAATAATTGAAGTATTAGCCCCGGCTTTTTGCTGGGGCTTGTTAAATTGA
>NZ_JBCOMJ010000037.1:0-53430 GCF_040924225.1 Ruminococcus sp. RTP21484sp1_RTP21277st1_D2_RTP21277_210401
TGCCGATGTGGCTCAATTGGCAGAGCAGCTGATTTGTAATCAGCAGGTTATCGGTTCGAGTCCGATCATCGGCTTTTTGGACCTTTAGCTCAGTTGGTTAGAGCAACCGGCTCATAACCGGTCGGTCCTGGGTTCGAGTCCCCGAAGGTCCATTTAATTTAATATTCTTCTGGCCCGGTGGCTCAGTTGGTTGGAGCGCCGCCCTGTCACGGCGGAGGTCGAGAGTTCGAGTCTCTTCCGGGTCGCTGCTGTTTTTACAGCTAATTTAATATTTTTTCTTTTATGGGATCTTAGCTCAGCTGGGAGAGCATCTGCCTTACAAGCAGAGGGTCATAGGTTCGAGCCCTATAGGTCCCATATGCCGCAGTGGCGGAACTGGCAGACGCCCGGGACTTAAAATCCCGTGGGTAGTGATACCCGTACCGGTTCGATTCCGGTCTGCGGCATGACCTGAAACCCTTGATTTTCAAGGGTTTTTTTGATGTCTGGATATATTTACACCCTTCTGGATCACCTCTTATTTACCCCAAAAATGGATTTTGACATCAGATTTGACAGCAGATACAAAATATTTAAGCAGTTTCAAAATAATATTCTGGTATAATATTCACTTTTTTTATAGCTGGAAACTGGAATTTCCATGCTTGATAGTTTCAAAGGTTGCGCTTTCAAAAATAAAAGTAAAATAATAGCTTGCTTTACGTAGTCAGCTGCAATATTATTAAAATATTACTGTAGATGAAAATAATCTGACAGGAGGTAGCAACTTGATTAGACAGGAAGTATTAATGCTATTTGTACAAGGGACTAAAAAAATATTAAAAAATAATCTATCCAAACTTATTGTCTATGGTTCTTATGCCCGTGGAGATTATAAGGAAAATTCGGATATTGATGTTATGATATTAACACCTCTTTCAAAAGAAGAAATAGAGCAGGTCGAAAACAGTATTTTTGATCTGGCGTTTGATCTAGAACTGGAGTCAGGGATTGTAATAAATCCAGTTCTGGAGAATGAAGCACATTACAGATACTGGCTGGGAGCATTGCCGTTTTATGATGATGTAGAGAAGGAGGGAATTGTAATTGGATGAGAGACAAAAAGATTTAAGCAATTATCGAATTACACAAGCTGATGATAGTCTGAAAGTAGCTGACTATTGTTTAAAAGAAACCAACGAGTCTATTTATATCACCCAAAATGATGAGGGAGATATGGTAATTAAGAGTATTGATACATATGAAAAGCGTGAACAGTTACTTCGGTTACGTGCCAGAGTACTTCAGGCTGAGTGGGAAAGAATAGATGGTGCCAAAACTATGAGTGCAACTGAAGCACGAAAAAATTTGAGAGAGAGACTCGGAGAGCTGTAGAGTTGACTGTCTGGATAGATACATGTGAAGTCACTGGCAACGTTCCGCGAGGTGTTTTTTGTGGACAAAGTAAGCAATAACATTTTCTCTTCATTTACTGGCACAAGTAATAGTGCAAACCGGTTTTTGATGGATTATTATTAGTATAGAGAATACATGGTCAATTGAAGGAGAATTTTTTACAATATGTGTTCTTTACAAGAATCGAAAACAAAAACAGGTTTTGCGGAGGAGGTGTATGAAGCAGGATAAAAAAGAGAAGCGGAACAATATATTATATTCGGTATTAGGTTTAGTCCTTGGCATTGCCATGTGTGGTATAGGAATATATGGTATGATTTTAAACAGAATTGAAAGCCAGGAGTACAAAAACACTACAGACAAACGAGAGGTTATTGCAGTTGTAGAATCCTGCCGTGAGATTGATAACAGTGATGATAAAGACAAAAATAAAAAGAATTCAAGATCAGTAAAATATCGGACTAAATTAGCATTTGAGGTTGATGGAAAATCCTATGAAGGAGAAGAAACCTATAATCAGAAAGTATACGTTGGTGATAAAGTTAAGGTCGAGGTTTATCGGACTTCAAAAGGAATTTATAAACTCCGCCCATATAACAATTTGGTAAATTTTGTGTTTTATTGTGTGGCAATTCCATTAGGCTTTATCATAGCAATAGCCTCGGTTTACAGTATAAGGCTGATTGTTAAAAAAGAATAAGATCATAGGATTCAGAAATGCTCCCTACTGGGCAGGAATGTGAAAGAACAAAAACCTGTCATTCAGAAGGGAGCATTTTATAATTGTGAATAAGTAGGATCAATCAAAATCTCTGGTAATATTTGTAAGCCATTTTCTTCTGAAATAGTGAATAAATACTACAGGCATTTTTTCAAGTTCATCCAAAGACATTACAAAGTATACCCAGATAGGCGGTAGTTTAAAAACATATGCGGCAAGAAATGTGAGAGGAACTGCTACAAGCCACATAAATATGGAATCAACGATCATTCCAAATCTGGAATCACCACCACCTCTGAAGCAGCCGCATATAAGACAGGTATTAATACCTTCTCCAACAAGACGCCAGGTCGTCATAATGATAAAAACGCCAAGATAATAAATGGCCGTTTCTGTCAGCTTATCCCGATAAAAATCCAGTATCAGGGGGCGAATCGCCAGAATAACGGCACATCCGATCAGGCTTACAATAATGGTTATTCTGAGCATCCGTTTCCCATATTCTCTGGCTGTATCAATGTGATTTTTCCCCAGCTCCTGACTGATAATAATGGTAGTAGCATTGGCAAAACCCCGACAGGCGATAGCACCAATGTTTACCACCATAACAGCGACGGCATTTGCAGCAACCATATCATTACCAATATGCCCAAGAATTGCTGCGAATGCGGAACTGGCAAAGCTCCAGACGAGGTCATTTATTACGGCTGGAGTTGCAATTTTCATAAAATCCTGGAACAGGATCCCCGATTTCGCAAAGAAGTATTTTATTCGGAATCTCACATTTGATTTGTTCAAGGAGTAGATGAGACAAATCAATACCTCTGCGATTCTGGCAATCACAGTACCAAGAGCAACACCGGTAACGCCAAGCTTTGGAAGTCCAAATAAGCCAAAGATGAAGGTGGCATTACAAAGTACATTGACACAAAGGGAGACAATGTATGTAACAGAAGGTAGCATTATCTTTCCGATACTTCGAAGGGCACTCATAAAAACCTGAGAGAATCCCATAAACATAAGTGAAAATGAAAGTACCCTCAAATACTCACTTCCAGCAGCAATTGTATCAGGATTGTCTGTAAAAATCTTCATAACCGTAGTTGGCATGGAAAAGGAGATAAGGAAAAATATCAGAGAGATAATTAAGGTGCATCGCTCTGCTAAGCCGAGAATCTTTTCTACAGTCTTTTTATCACCTTTTCCCCAGTACTGGGCACATAAAACGGAAGTACCGGTGGCCATACCATAATATAGACAAAAAAGAATGAAAGTATATTGGTTGGCAAGTGATGAAGCCGACATGGCAGTCTGGCTTACATATCCAAGCATTACAGTATCAGCAATATTCACCAATGTTGAAATCAAATTTTGAATCATAATTGGAAATGCCAATGTCGATGCATATTTTAAGAAATCTTTTTTATTTAGCATGTTACAGTTTTCCTTAGTTCTTACAATTTATAATATGATGATACCAGGGTCAAAAGGTCAGAAAGCCGATGCAAGCTTGCTTGCAAGAGGCTTTTTGACCTCTTGACCCGCCAAAAACATGAGTAAGTAGCCATTTTTCAAAGAAAAATGAGCGGATTACGAATGTTTTGGAGGATTGCGGGAGCAGCGTAGCTGCGTAGCAATCCGGGTATCAAATGAGTGTCAAAAGACCTTTTGACACTCATATCATTTTATTACAATCAATGAAACAGAGAAAGTGACAAATTATAGTTTAACATATCCGATTAGAATATGCTATATAAAATGTTAAAATAGGACATTGTGAAATTACTTTTTTTAAGCTAAAATGTGAGTGTGCAAAACTTTTGGTTGGGAGTGTGAGAATATGACAAAAAATCTGACTACTGGGAAAATCATGCCCATTCTTGTTAATTTTACAGTGCCTCTTGTTTTGGGAAATTTGTTTCAGCTGACCTATAATGCAGTTGACAGCATTATTGTAGGGCATTTTGTAGGAAAGGAGGCCCTGGCGGCTGTGGGAATCTGTAATCCGGTCAGCACGTTGATGATATTATTTCTGAACGGATTGTGTATGGGAGCCAGTATCCTGATGGGGATTCAGTATGGAGCGAAAGATTATGAGACTTTGCACAGACAGATCAGTACAACTCTGTTGTCTGGTGCGGTCTTTTCGTTTTTTCTCACATTGGTTTGTGTAATATTTGCTGTACCTATTCTGCTGTTATTGCAGGTAGATCCGTCCATTATGGATATGACAGTGCAATATTTGCGGATTATTTTTCTGGGATTAATGTTTACATTTTTATATAACTTTTTTTCAAGCACTCTAAGAGCATTGGGAGACAGTGCATCCCCCTTGTACTTTCTGATCATCAGTGCGATTCTGAACATTTTCGGAGACCTGTTTTTTGTTATCGTATTAAAGGCTGGAAGTAATGGATGTGCAATTTCCACAGTACTCAGTGAGGCACTTTGCTGTTTGTTTTGTATTATCTATATACAGAAAAAAGTACCGATTCTTCGTCTTGGGAAGAAATGGCTGGTTTTTGATGCCAGGCTTTTGAAAAAAACCATTGCTTACGGGTGGGCATCTGCCATGCAGCAGGCAACTGTACAGATGGGAAAAATTGCAATACAGGCACTGGTTAATACAATGGGAGTATCGGTAGCAGCAGCCTTTGCAGTGGTTAATCGCATTGATGATTTTGCCATCACACCGGAACAGAATATTGCCCATGCGATGACCGCATTAATGGCTCAGAATAAAGGAGCTGGAAAAAATGACCGTATGAGGGAAGGCTTCCGATGTGGAATGATACTGGAGCTTGTTTATGGAGCAGCAGTTATGCTGATCTGTCTGGGATTTGCCAGACCATTGATGTCATTATTTGTAAAAGATGAGGAAGTTATCGGACATGGAGTGGTTTATCTCCACTTGATTGCGGTAATGTATATTCTTCCCGCTATCACAAATTCGCTTCAGGGCTTTTTCCGTGGAATCGGAGATCTGAAGGTGACCTTGATGAGCAGTTTTACCAATATGACAGTCCGTGTCATTGCAGCGGCACCGATGGTTTTGTTATGGAATTTTGGTATTGAGGCACTGCCATATTCCTATCTGGCAGGATGGATTGCCATGCTGCTTGTAGAGACACCTTTGATGCTTCGAATTTACCGAAAAAAGTAAAAGTAAAAGAAAGGACATCCTGAAAAAACGGATGTCCTTTTTATAAAAAGAAGTGCATATTATTTGCGAAAGAGACGTTTGACAAAAGCC
The DNA here is from genome assembly GCF_040924225.1 of Ruminococcus sp. RTP21484sp1_RTP21277st1_D2_RTP21277_210401. Taxonomy (NCBI): domain Bacteria; kingdom Bacillati; phylum Bacillota; class Clostridia; order Eubacteriales; family Oscillospiraceae; genus Ruminococcus; species Ruminococcus sp. RTP21484sp1_RTP21277st1_D2_RTP21277_210401. The sequence continues at coordinate 5,370 of NZ_JBCOMJ010000037.1, forward strand.
AGAAGATCAAAATGCCGAGTCTTCGTATAGTCATTTATAAAATTGTCACAATACATATAACGTTCTGCTATGATCCATTCTGGAACGGGAAGTGCATCCAGGGAACTTGTATATTCTGCGAATTTCATATTCACGCCTCCTTTAATTTGTTTTTTAAGTTACTTATATTCTAGCACAAAATTGAGAAAAAACTATGGGGGTGGATTCTAAAAATCAAGGGAAAAATATGTGCTGTCAACACAAAATATATGATATAATAAAGAAAAAATTTGAACATTTTACAGAATGGGTTTGGATAACAAAAAGGGAGGTTTTATGAGTTTTACAATACAGGATATGATGCTGACAGCAGAAACCAGATATGAAATGAAGTTTCTGGCCGGAAAAAATGGATGGTCCAATTCGATCAGCTGGGTACATCTTCTTGAGGATACAACGATTATACAGAATTTCTGGGGAAAGGAGCTTGCAGTGACAACCGGGCTTGGCTTTCCGGAAAAAGAAGACTGGATGCATCTGGCACAGCAGCTGAACCGGTATCATGCATCAGGGCTTGTTATTAATGTGGGACAGTACATTTATGAGGTGCCGGAAGAATTGAAAGCATACTGTGATGAAAATGACCTTCCGCTGCTGACTGTGCCTTGGGAAGTGCATTTATCAGATATGATAAAAGACTTCAGTATTCATGTATTTTTACAGGATACTACAGATGAGCAGATCGCATCCGCCCTGATTGCAGCTATTGAGACTCCGGATAATCAGGATGCATACAGAAAAGATTTATTACAGTATTTTGATGTAGATGGAAGCTTTCAAGTGCTGCTGATGACTTGTGAGGGGCTGGACTCTATGGACACAGTGGAGCGAAAAAAGCTGTCTTATCGAATACAGGTATATCTGGAGGATATCACTCACAATGGAAGCTTTTTTTATTACAACTCTGATTTTGTGCTGGTAGCGAATGCGCTTTCGGAAGAGTATTTGTGCCGTCTTGTAGAGGGTGCCATAAAAAGAGGAAAAAGACGTATGCCAGGACTGCAATTGTGCGTGGGAATCGGGAGCAGATGTATGGATATTTCCCAGCTTTCGGTAAGTTATCAGAGGGCTAAGGCAGCAGCACACATAGCGATGACACAAAAGAAGCAGGTGGTAAAGTTTGATGACTGCGGGCTGTTCCGTCTGCTTTATATGGTGGAAGATAAAGAAATACTGAAGGAAATGGAAACAGAATGTCTGGCAGCATTGGAAGAATATGACAGAAGATATCATGCCGGTTATGTGGAAACTCTTCAGTCATATCTGAAGCATAATGGAAGTATTCAGGCTGTGGCAGCAGAATTGTATACGCACCGCAATACGGTGCTGTACCGCATTGGAAATATCAGGAAAATTCTGGGAAATGAGTTGAAAACGCCGGAAGAGAGACTGCCCTATCAGATTGCATTTTATATCAGAAATATGCATGGGCAGATATAAGTATTGCGCAGTAATGTTTTTCTTGTGCATAGTGTAGCGCAGTCGTATAATAGAAGCAGTTTTTTTACATAAGTAAGATCGTAAAAAAGCAATCAAGGCAGGAAGAAATGGACATATTGCAAAACCAATCAATGTTGATGTAATTCTGGAAAATCTGGACCGGATTTTGGGAAGATAAAGCGGATAAAATGAAGGGGAAATACGTGTGAAAAGCACATAAAATAATGCAGGTCTTGTTCAGACCTGCATTATTTTATGCAACAGGGCGGAGTGTAAATTACTTTGTGTAAACCTCTCAGATTGATGATGTAATCGTAGGTTTATAGAATGCAAAAATTCCTACCAGACAGTATTTTTTCTATTATCCGGAAAATTTATCACCGTAATGAATATGCATGTCCTTCCAGTCCATAAACAATACATAAAATACTCTTCCGTATTGCTGGCTTTCTACGATTCTTCCATGGTCAAGTACAGAGAGGTAAGAGCCGTCAGCTTTTCGAAGATGAAAATGAATATAGTCATTTTCATTACCACTGTCAATCTGTTCCCAGATGCTTGCTTCTATCTGTTTCTGCTCATCCTCCCGAATCAGGTTATGAAAGCTTTTGTTTGTAAGTCGAAAGAGTTCGTCCATATCTTTATATCCGGTCATATGAAGAAACTCCTGGTTTGCATAGAACAGCTCATCATCTTCTTTGTCTGCTCTGTATATGATAAATGCACCCGGAAGATGCTCCGAGACATCCTTAAGCGCAAATCCCAGCTGTTTGCGGACACCTGACTGAAGCCCTTCTCTGTAAGCCATACATCCGTTTTTTCCATGAAGCTTTATTTCATAAAGGGCTGCATCTGCACAGCGCATAAGCTGTGAATGGTTGGAGGCAAATGCCGGATATTCCGCATATCCAAGAGAAATAGAAAAGTGCTGTTCTGTTCCCTTGTAAGCGAAGGTCTTAGGCAGTCTGGTGAATTGATTCAGCTGTGCGTCTGCCTCTTCAAAGGTATAATCAGGCAGAAGAATACAGAACTCGTCCCCACCGTTTCTTCCAAGCAATACATTCGGTGGAAAAAAAGCTTTCATGCTCTCTGCCAGACTTTTTAAAGCCCTGTCTCCGTAAGCGTGCCCATAGACATCATTAATAAACTTAAAGTCATCAATATCAAAAAGTGCGGCCACAAAATGTGCCTTCGGATTTTGGGCGATAATTTTTTCTGCTGCTTCATCAAATCCATAGCGGTTGTTAATACCCGTAAGGGAATCCGTGTGTGCCAGTATCTGAAATCTGTTTTTATTTTCTTTGGACACCAGCCATACCCGGGTAAGAACTGTCAGAAGCAGGATTACGGTAAGAAAAAATCCGGTGACTACAGCTATAAGTGTATTATTTCGCCATCCGCTTTTGGGGGTTACTTCAAATCTCCAGCTCTCTGCGCCTATTTTAAAATCATAAGAAATTGGATGGGTTAGCGGATCATCTGACTGATAAACAACTTTATAGGTGCCGTTCCAGGGAGAAGCCGTCTTTGAAATTCTATATTCATATCCAAAATTTGAAAGAGCATAAATCGAGTCTGAGAAAATATCAGGAACGCGTAGGATAACAATGGTAAATCCCCAGAAATCCTCTTGTTTGTTTGTATCCGTCAGATAAACTGGATTGCGTACAGCAATTCCATAGCCTCCCTGTTTCAATTCAAAGGGGCCTTGTGTAATGACTGTGTGATTGTCTCTTGCGTAACAGGAAATCTCTCCACGCTCTTTATCATGAATCAGATCAATTTTACCTGCTTCATTTCCCTCTGCCGGATAAATATCTGTCACAACACCATCCGGAGCAAGCTGCACGCTCTCAATAGAATCAGACATAAGATTTTCAGCAATCGTGTCAAACTGATTAATCTCTCCGTTTTCACTGATCAGGATCTGCTTTAGAGCATCCGTAATCTCAATTCCGCTCGCAATCTCATTTTTTATACGTTCCCCATAGGTTGTTGCGTTTAATTGTGCTGTTATGTGTCTCTCGTTCTTCTCGTGGGTGTCTGTTTTGTATACAATGAAACCAACAAGGCATATGCCCAGTAAAAAAATGATAAGAGGCACAAGTGTTTTTTTCTTCACCAGGTTTACCTCGCTTTATCTGTCGGAATTTTTATAATAATGCATTATATCACACAAGCTAAAAAAGAAAATGAATTTTCTGAAAAAAAAGACAATATATTTTTTTTACTACGCTCTGGCGAAATATAAAATAGTTACTGTTCACTCCGTTCACAGTAACGCGCTTCGCGATGCACAGAAATCATGCATTCGCATGATTTCGCGCCGCAATTCTCGGGTTTTCTGTGAACTTTGTTCACAAAAAACGCCTCGCGGAACGTTACCAGTGAACAGTAACATAAAATAAGTTAAGTCGAAAGTTGATAAAGAATGAAATGTGGCTTATAATTTATACTAAAACAATGTCAGGAGGAGCAAGCAATGGATATTAATATGCAAAAAAGAAATGAAGTATTGGCTCAAAATGTGATCAAAGGTCTGGAATCTCGCAATATGTCAGGCTATTACGCCGCAGACAGAGAAGCTGCTGTAAAGCAGGCACTGGAACTGATCCCGGAGGGCAGCAGTATTGCCATGGGTGGCTGCACAAGTGCTCATGAGATTGGACTGATCAAGGCATTGGAGGATGGAAATTATAATTATATTAATCGTGCAAAAATGGAACCAAGAGAAAGCCTGATGGCAGCGTATGATGCAGATGTATTTCTTTCCAGTGCCAATGCCATTACCAGTGATGGAGTTATGGTAAACATTGATGGAAATTCCAATCGGGTTTCCTGTATTGCCCAGGGACCGAAGAAGGTGGTTTTCATTGTGGGAATGAATAAGGTCTGTTCAGATCTTGATGCAGCTATGAAGCGGGCAAGAAATGTGGCAGCTCCGGCGAATGCACAGAGATTTGAGGTGAAGACACCTTGCAAAACCGCAGGGAAATGTTTTGACTGTAAATCTCCGGATACGATTTGCTGTCAGTTTCTGATTACAAGATATTCTCGTCATAAAGATAGAATACATGTTATTCTTGTAAACGATACTCTTGGACTTTAAACGGTGAGATTTATTTAGGGCGTAGCTTAGAGCGTGTAAATACACGCTTTTCCAGCCGCTTTTGTGTTACTGTTCACTTCGCGACCAGTAACACGCTTCGCGATGCGCAGAAAGACGAACCTTCTTGTGACAAGCACAAGAAGTAGCGTTTGCTGCGCAAACTTAATTCTCGGGTTTTCTGAGAGCTTTGTTCACAAAAAACACCTCGCGGAACGTTACCAGTGAACAGTAGCACTTTTGTCGAATTATAGGGAAAGTTGTCGGACGATTTTTGTTGCAAAATTTTGATATAAAACGTAGAATAATGACGGTAAGTGTGAGAAAAATGGATTTTTTATCACTGCTTAAATTGTAACCCTAAATAGCTTGGAATCACAGAAGAACAGCTTGTGTGATTCGGGAAAACGTTACCAATGAACCGTGATCTATAAGTACATATCAGGAGGAAAACAATAATGAAAATGACAACAAAAATGATTATGCTTCAGAACATTGAGAAAATGGTGATGGAGCAGCAGCGGGTGGATGAAAATGATTCCTACATCAGACAGGACAATGAGGATCTGAAGTATCTGGAAGAACGATATGACCAGCTGCAATTATCCCACACTGTAAAGCGTGTGATCGATGATTACATCGCCTGCCTGCAGACCCGGGACGAGAGATATTCAGATCTTGCTTATGCAGCTGGGATAAGGGATACTATAAGCTTACTGCAGGGGATGGGAATGCTGAATGGAACTGCTGCAATAAGTGGAAGTTTGTAAAAGTGAAATAAGTGAACTATAACTTTAGCGGATTAAAATGCAAATATTGTTATAAAGATAAAAGAGTTACTATAAGCATGATATCACCTGCGTGCAGGGATACTTGCGGAAATAGTAACTCTTTTGTGTATTAGAAGTTTTGTATCGTAGTATAAAAAATTGATACTCAGGTAATTTTTTCGGTATTTACATAAAGCTTCTTTTATGATGAAATAAAGTTGAGTAAATATATGTATGGAGGGGTGAGTTTATGTACAATATTTTGATTGTGGATGATGAAAAGAAAGAGCGGGAAGGAATTGCGCTTTTATTAAAAAGGTTTGGGTTTCCATTAAGAACAGCATTTGCGCAAAACGGAGAAGATGCGCTGAAAATAATGGAAAAAAATTATTTTGACATTCTGCTCACAGACATAAAAATGCCCTATATGGATGGAATCCAGCTTATACGTGAAACGCAGAAAAGAGGGCTGAATCCAATATGCATTATTTACAGTGCATATGGTGAATTTGAATATGCACAGAATGCCATTTCATTAGGGGTACAGGAATATCTTTTGAAGCCAGTTAAACTGGATGCGTTTAAGGCTCTTTTTGAAAAGATCATAGAAATCTGCCAGGAAAAAGAGATCGAAAAGAAAAATAGAAATGATATCATACAGGCGAAGGAAGAGGCCGCACAGCAAAAACTGAGCTGGAATCTGCTTAATTATCTGGAGTCTGAAGAACTGGAAGAGGGAATTTTAAATCATTGGGAAACTCTGGAAAATGAATTCACCAGTGTTGTGCAGGAAAAAATCTGTATACCTGTAATTATTTCCTGTTATTCTAATTTGTTTTCTATTGAATGGGAAGAGTACCTGAAAGATATCAGGGAATATTTTGGAAAAGAAACTGTGATCATTACAAACACAGATAACCAGATCGTAGTGTTATTGATCCGGGAAAGAGATTTTTATCGGACAGCAGAAACGAAAAAAGAATGTGAGATATTGATCGAAAAATCCCAGAAAAAATATCAGGTAAATATTTTTGTTATATTGGGAAAAAAGACCGAAAGTCTTACAGAACTGAAAAAAGAATATACAGAATTGAAAGACCAGCTTGACTATCAGTTTTTTGTATCCAAAAGTATGGTATTGGTTCATGATGAAGATTATTTTCTAAAAAAGGAAAATGACATGCTTTCCCTGTATTTTGAAAGGATATTTAACTGCGCCAGAATGCAGGATTATTCCGGAATAAAGAAGGAATTTGTGAAAGTATTTGCCTATATAATGAAGCAGACTGGCTTTAGTTCAATTTATGTAAAATATACTTTTACGGATGCGATGAAGCAGATCAGTGAGTACACAGACTCTAATGTGGACATGGTACCATGTATTCAGAAAATATATCAGGCAAGGACACTGGAAGAGGTAAATAAGATAATCGAAAACGTTCTGGATAGAATGCAGGAAGAGAAAAAAGAAGAGGTAAAAGAAAACCGCCTGGTCCGCATGGCAAAAGAACTGGTTTATGAAAAATACAGTGAAAGTGATTTAAATGTATCGTATATCGCAGAGCAGCTGCAGGTATCCTCTGCCTATCTAAGTACTTTATATAAAATGGAAACTGGAAAAAATCTGGTAAAATTTATTACCTGGTATCGTGTTGAAAAGTCAAAAGAACTTTTGCGTCAGACAAATATGAAAGTAAGTGATGTGGCGGAGAGGGTAGGATACCTGAATGTGTCTTACTACATTTCTATTTTCCGAAATCATGAAGGCTGCAGTCCGGTGCAGTACAGGGAAAGGGTGCAAAATGGTGAATAGGATAGCAAAAAGAATCAACAAACAATCATTTTTGAATAAAGTAAGGATCATTTACACGCTGTTAGTTATGCTTCCTGTGCTGGTTCTGGAGATATTTGTATTGTACTCATCTACAAATTTTATCAAGGAGCAGCAGCTTCTGGAAGCGAAAGAAAACATTGAGCGGAACCACCTGAATATTGAGAATCAGATAAAGATGTGCGAAAAATCCGTATTATATGTGACCTGCAACAGTGTACTAAGGGAATTTCTCAGCTTAGATGATTCTGAGTATAAGAAACGCATTCAGATGACTTCAAATGTAAATAACCTGATTTATAACGCCTGGCTTTCCAACAGCTATTTTTCAAAGATGGAGGTTTATTCCGATAAAAGGATTTCTAACAATGATGCAGTATTCAAAAAAGCTTCCGATCTGGAAGATAACAGTTGGTATGAAGCGAGTTGGAATAGCGCAGATACTTTGTGGTGGAATGAAAATGGAAAATATTTTATAACACGCAGAATTGCCATGAGCCTTCCAAATCGGGTATATGGCGTTCTCAGAGCAGAAGTAAAGGAAAAAGTTTTTTCTGACAGTATATCCATGTTCTCGGAAATGCCAGTGGACATCCAGGTGAAAAATGGTTCAGCTGTGTTGTTAGAATACAATAATGAGGGGGAAGTTAATGAAAACAGTGCTGGCTATGAAGAGGAAAGAAATCTAAATGACACCGGTTGGAAAATTATTTACAGAATTGATGCTTCTTATTTCTCAAGTGCTTTTCATCCAAGAATCATTGGTTCTGTTGTAATTGTAGTTTTACTGTTGCTGCTTGGATTTATAGGAGTTAATAAAAGTGCCAGATCTTTGCTGCACTATTTGTATCAGATTATTGACCAGGTAAAGAAAGTAAAAGATGGAAATTTTGAGATTCAGATAGCAGAAAGTTCCCAGGATGAAATTGGAGAGCTGGCGGAAAATATTAATAAAATGCTACGGAAAATACAAACGCTTATTGATGAAGTGTATAAGTCGAAACTGGATAAAAAAAGCCTGGAACTGGATCTGCTTCAGTCAAAGATTAACCCGCATTTTCTTTATAACAATCTTTCCGCAATTAATTGGATAGCCATTGAAAAAGGAGAAGACAGAATCTACGAGATAACTACGGAACTGGGTACTTTTTACAGGACTGCTCTTAACAAGGGCATAAACGTAGACCATTTGAATGTAGAAGTGGAAAATATAAAGGCCTATGTGAAACTGCAGCTTATGGCGCACGATGAAGGCTTCGATGTTGAGTATAAAATTGAGCCCTCGCTTTTAGATCAGATGGTTCCAATTTTTATTTTGCAGCCTCTGGTGGAAAATGCAATTGAGCATGGCATTGACTGCATGAGAGAAAAAAGAGGAAAAATATCCATTGAGATTTATGCAGAAAATAATGAACTCTATATGACTGTCAGGGATAATGGACTTGAGTTGTATGAAAAAATTGGTCAGGGAAAAATGTCCCATGAAGAATTTGGTTATGGGGTAAGCAATGTTGACAAGAGAATTCGTATTCTGTGTGGGGAAGGATACGGTGTGGAAATTTTTGCAGGTCCGGGAGGAACTACCTCTATAATCAAATTACGAAGAGATTTTATTACACTGGAACGAAAAGTATAGGATATAAATCTTAAAAATTTGATAATGAGATAAGTTTTTTGTTATTTTTTTCGTATCCTGTGAACGTTATACTTAAAGCAATTTAAAAATAAACGAAAGGGGTAGCAAAAAAATGAAAAAGAAAGTGATTAGCATGTTTCTTACAGCATGCACTGTATCAGTAATGGTAGTTGGAGGCGGTTCCAATCTGGTTATGGCGGATGATGCAGAGACGGTAACCTTGATGGGATGGTATGATGAGGATGACATGAATCCTATTCTGGAAAAGGTAAATGAGCAGATGGATGGGAAGTATGTGATTGAGTACACATATGTTGCAAATACTGATTATAATAATGTACTTAGCACACAGCTTGCATCTGGAGAAGGCCCAGACATTATTATGGATGGAACAAACTATCCAGCCGAAATCAAAGCTGGTAACGTGGAAGACATTTCGGATTATGATTTTGTAAAAGAGTTTAATGAGGCTGGAATGTCGCTTTGCAGTGCTGATGGAAAAATTTATGGAATTCCTTCCTATGGATGGTTTTCCGGAATCTGGTGTAATGCTTCGATTCTTGAGGAATGTGGAGTAGAAATTCCAAAAACATTTGATGAGTTTGTAGCTGCTTGCGAGACTATTAATGAAAAAGGCTATACTGCATATGGTTTTGGGATTGCGGATGACTCAACTGCAACATCCAGCTTACTGGGGTATCTGGAAAATTCTTATTATCATAATAATGAAGAAGCAAACCCTGATGGAACTGATTTCGACACCAAATTTGCTTTGGGTGAAGTAACTATGGACGGACATATTAACGACTGTGTTAATAAATGGTGTACATTAGTTGAAAAAGGACTGATCGCTTCTGAGTCTCTGGGAATTTCCTGCCAGGAAATGCTGAACAGCTTTAAAAATGGAGAAGTGGCATTCCTTCATGGAGGTCCATGGCAGTATACAGAGCTGAAAGAATCCGGAGTTAACTTTAAAATGCTTCCGCAGCTTAGTGAAACAGGAGAAAATGAATATGTTTTAGGCGGACCAGCTGCATGCTTCGGTATTAATGTAAATACGGAAAATCATGATGGTGCAGAAGCTACTTTAACAGCACTGGCTTCCGTTGAAGTTCAGCAGGCATTTGCTGATGCAAATGTTGGCGGAACCAGCTATAGAAGCGGAGTTGAGGCTCAGATGCCTGAAGAATATGAATATGTTGCAGATATTATTAACAATGGAAATATTGCATTCCCATCTGACAGATGGAGTGTAAATCTTCCAAGTCAGTCCTTGTTTGATGAGTTTACTGCTCAGCTTCAGGGTGTTATTTCCGGAGATATCAGTGGAGACGATCTTGTGAAAGCTATTGATACAAAAGCTGACTCAATCAGATATGAGTAAATTGTAATCATTTAACAAATTTAAAATTATCCATAATTTATTAAACCGATCCTGCATTTAGCAAATGAGCTTTTTGCAGGATCTGTTTTTGTGCAATAGAGGTTAATGTTATCAATAGAATTAACAAAAGTAAATGGGATATAAAAAAAACGATAGTCATATAAATTTTTTTGGATTTATAGAGAAAAAGATCAAATTTATAATAGAAACATAAAAAGAAGGAGGGCAAGGAGAGTATGAATGCCAATCATGTAAAACGAAATCTGCCATATATTTTCATGGCAATACCTGCGGTTTCTATATTTTCTGTGTTTTTTATCATTCCGCTTATTTTTACTACAAAATACAGTTTTTATAACTGGACTAATTTTTCGCCGGATATCGTTTTTTCAGGATTGAAAAATTATAAACAGCTTTTGGCAGATGGAATTATTTTGAAAGGATTAAAGAATACCCTGGTATTTGCAATCCTTACAGTATCCATTCAAAGTTTAATTTCTCTTCCTGTATCAGTGCTTCTGAATTCCAAATTAAGAGGAAGAACAATTTACCGAGGAATCTTTTTTGCACCCGCAGTATTAAGCACCTTGGTTGTTGGATATCTTTGGAAATATATCCTGTCTGCAAGTGATTATGGTTTGATAAACCAGGTGCTTTTGAAACTGGGATTTGAAAAAATCAACTTTCTCGGAAATGGAAAAATCGCTATATTTTCCATAATTGCAATTTCAGTGTGGCAGTGGTTTGGATGGTCTATGGTAATTTACATAGGAAGTTTGCAAAGTATTAGTGGAGATCTTTATGAAGCTGCTTCTGTGGATGGAGCTAACAGTTGGCAGCAGTTTTGGCATATTACATTACCAGGGCTTGCACCTGCCATAAAAATTAATTTTGTAACAAGCACGATCTCAGGACTGAAAGTATTTGATCTTGTCTTGTCAACTACAAACGGAGGTCCGGCACATCAGACAGAAACTATTCTGACATTAATGTACTCAAAATTTTCAGATGGAAATTTCGGTTATGCATCAGCTTTTGGAATTGTATTTCTGTTGATGACAATGGTTGTTTCCGCTGTAATGCTTGGAATATTTAAAAAATGGGAGGAGTATTTAAACTGATGAAAACGAAAAAAAATATTATGGAGATTTTGAAGCATGTTTATTTGCTAATTATCACGTTTATTGTTTTAACTCCTATTTATTATCTGCTTGTTACTACGTTTAAGTCAGGAACTGAAGCGGCTGCAAAGCCGATGGCACTTCCGTCTTTCTGGGATATTACACCATATATCAATGCATTTGAAAAAATGCAGTATCCAAGAGCATTTGGAAATACTCTTTTTATTACAATATGTGCTGTATTTGGCATTGTAATGTGCAGTACTATGTGTGGATATGTTTTAAACCGCAAAGAGAAAAGTAAAATTACAAAAATTATTTTTCTGGTAATTCTTTCCGGAATGATGTTTCCATACCAGATGGCAGTTCTTGGTCTGTACAAGCTGGTAAGAAGCCTGGATTTAATGAATACGCTGACAGCAGTTATTTTTATTGATATTGCTATCAATATTCCATTTGCTACTTTTTTAATGAAAAATTCCATTTCTTCAGTTCCTATAGAACTGGAAGAAGCTGCCAGAATTGATGGTGCAGGAGTATTCAGAATTTTTGGTACAATTGTGCTTCCATTGCTGAAGCCGATGATTGCTACAATCGTAATTTTAAATACTTTAAATGTATGGAATGATTTTATGGGACCGTTGTATTTTATACAGAAAAGAGAAAAAGATGTTATTTTACAGGAAGTATATCGCAATATCGGTCAGTTTTCTACAGACTGGACTAGTCTGTTTCCAATGATGGTATTAGGTATATTGCCGCTGCTGGTTTTCTATATATTTATGCAGAAATATATTATCAGTGGTGTAATGGCGGGATCTGTAAAAGGATGATATATGGAGGATTAGGTATGGAATTTATTGTTAAAGAGAATGAAAATCATCAGTTGGAAAGCATTGTAAACAAAAATGACAAATATAAAATGAACTGGGTTGCCACAGGTAAAAAATGGGGAGAAATGTTTCTTCCAGACGGAATTACAGGTAGAATAGAAAGAACGGTATCTACAAAAGGAAAGATAACTGAAAAATATATTTTTGTGAATAATCGGGATCGGGAGTATTTTCACAAAAAAGGTGAAATTGGTATTGCGGTACCGTTTCCTGATAATTATACGGCTGCTGAAATCTGTATGAGAGAGCGCTGTCATGCACACATCCGTTGCGGTGAAAGTCAGAGTTATATTGCCGGGATCAGAATGGGAGGAGAAAAACCAAATCTTGGGTTGGTTCTGAAAGAAGGCAAAATAGAAGGCTATAGCATTATAAGAAATGAAAAAGAACTCAGCAATGATCGCGGAACTATTATATTAAATCCTAAAATAAACAACTTAAAACCAGAAGAAAGAACCGTGATTCAATGGGATCTTTTCTGGTATGACGATCAAAGGGATTTTGAAGAGAAATTGCTTCATCAGGAAGGACAGCTGTTGATACAGTTGGAACATGGAATTTATTTTGAGGGCGAGAACTTAAGTTTTCATATAAAAGCAGATAAAGATATCTGGCATGAAAAAGAAATCGAAGTCACTCTTGTAGGTGAAAAAATTTCAACTAAAAAAACAGAAAACGGTAATTGCATAGATTATAAAATTAAAATGGATTCTGTAAGTCAGGGTGAAAAAGAGTTCTTCATAAAGAGAGGAGAATACAGTACATCTGCGGTTATTCTGGTATTACCAAGGGTGGAGAAGCTTGCAGAAAAAAGATGCAGATTTATTGTTGAAAAACAGCAGTATTTTTGCAGTGGAAGCCTTTTGGATGGTGCATTTCTTACTTATGATAATGAAGATAAGCGATTGGTTTATGAAAAAGAATACGATCATAACGGTGGCAGGGAAAGAGTGGGAATGGGGGCACTTCTGGCGCTCTGGCTGCAGAAAAATAAAGATATGAAAGTGGAAAAAGCACTGCAGAAATATACCGAATACATATACAGAGAGCTCTACGATGAGAATACAGGTATTGTATACAATGATGCAGGAAGAGATAATACCTGGAACCGTTTGTACAATTATCCATGGCTTGCAATTTTTTTTATGGAAAGATACAGATTGTATAATGAGGTTGCTGATCTTAAAAATATGTATAAAATTGTGAAATCTTATTATGCACAAGACGGAGCTTCATTCTATGCAATTGGAATCCCTATGCTGGAATCTGTGAATTTATTGAAATCGGGTGGTATGGAAAGAGAGGCAGAGGAACTTCTGAGATACTATGAAACACATGGCAAAATGCTTATAAAAAACGGATTATGTTATCCACCGCATGAAGTAAAATATGAGCAGAGTATTGTTGCCCCAGCAGTAAATTATCTTTTTCAGTTATACGAACTTACAGGAAAAATATTATATCTGGAAGAAGGAAAGAAACAATTAGCTGTACTGGTACTGTTTAATGGACATCAGCCAGATTTTCATATGTATGAAAATGCGGTTCGTCATTGGGATGGATATTGGTTTGGAAAGTACAAAAACCTTGGAGATACATTTCCACATTACTGGAGTTCTTTAAGTGGTGTTGCTTTTCGGGAATATGAAAAAATAACCGGTGAGAGATCATATGGCGTAAAGGCGGAAAATTCATTGCGAGGTGTACTAAGTATGATAAATAGTGACGGAAGTGCAAGCTGCGCATATGTATATCCTTTTATGGTTAACAACGTAAGATGCCAGTATGCGGATCCATGGGCAAATGATCAGGACTGGGCATTGTACTACTACTTGAAAGAGGGCAAAAATTATGACTGAGTTAGAAAATAAAGGTGGCTTTACCTTGCCTGGTGAGGCTGGTTATGAAAAATTGACCTTAGAACTTGCAAAAAAATGGGGAGCAGATGTAATAAGGGATTCTGATGGGACAGAACTGTCTCCGGAGATAACGGAGGCAGGATATGGTATTTATTCTACTATTTGTATTATCCGCGGTCATAATCCCTGGGCTATGGAAAATTTGGATAAATTGCAGCAGACTTTTCTTGTCACAGAACCGAAAACTGCAGTTGAGCATTGTCTGGAACTAGAGCTCTTAAAAGAGTTTTTTCAGGAGCAGTTTAAAATTAATGACAGTGCAGAAGCTTTGGGGTACTGGCAGGTGTATGACCGCACAACTGACAAGGAAGTAAATAAAGAAAACTGGAGTTATGATAAGAAAAAAGGTGTTGTCAGGATTGAAAACTGTGTATTATGGCACAAATATACAGTCAGTTTTCTGGCATATCGAATTTGGGAAGAAATTTCCATGTATAATCATATTACCAATAACTGGGATAAAGAGCATCTTATACCGATAGATCCTGTATACGCTGAAACACAGGTTTATTTAATTAATTGGATGAAAGAATGGTGCGAAGAACATCCTGCAACTACAGTGGTTCGTTTTACCTCTATGTTTTATAATTTTGTCTGGATTTGGGGAAGCGATGCCAGAAAACGAAATTTATTTACAGACTGGGGCTCCTACGATTTTACAGTGAGTCCTCTTGCTTTACACAATTTCGAACAGAAATATGGATATGCACTTACCGCAGAGGATTTTGTGAATCAGGGGAAATATCGGGTAACCCATATGCCGCCAACAAAAGCAAAAAAAGACTGGATGGAATTTATTAATGATTTTGTAATTTCATTTGGAAAAAAACTAATAGATATTGTGCATGAATATGGAAAAAAGGCTTACGTATTTTACGATGACAGCTGGGTTGGAATTGAACCATATAATGACAGATTTTATGAATTTGGTTTTGATGGGATTATTAAATGCGTATTTTCCGGGTATGAAGCACGTCTTTGTGCAGGTGTAGATACAGAAGTTCATGAACTCAGGCTTCATCCTTATCTTTTCCCGGTGGGGCTTGGAGGAGCTCCTACATTTACAGAGGGAGGAAATCCTACAAGGGATGCAATGCAGTATTGGAGAAATGTAAGGCGTGCATTGTTGCGTGAACCGATTCAAAGAATTGGATTAGGCGGATATTTACATCTTACGGAGAATTATCCGGATTTTTGCGATTACATTGAAAAAGTTGCAGATGAATTTCGCATGTTGAAGTCTTTTCATGAAAAAGGAAAGCCTTGGACCTTGAAAACCAAAGTAGCGGTTTTACATTGTTGGGGCAAATTGCGTTCATGGACTTTGTCTGGACATTTTCATGAAACATATATGCATAATTTGATTCATATAAATGAGGCGCTTTCAGGTTTGCCTGTGGATGTTGATTTTATTGATTTTGAGACAGCCAGAAGCGGAGATTTATCCAGATACAAAGTCATTATTAATGCAGGAAAAGCGGGTGACGCATGGAGTGGCGGTGATAACTGGAAAGACGTGAAAGTTGTTGAGGCAATTACAAAGTGGGTATATGAAGGGGGCTGTTTTATTGGAATTGGCGAGCCATCAGCAACCAGTGGATATGATACGTTTTTCAGATTGGCACAGGTACTGGGCGTAGATGAAGATAATGGGGCAAGGGTATGTCATGGAAAATGGGAGTATGAAGTAAAAGCACCACAAAATCATATATTAGATATACTGGAATGGCCAGTAATGGAACATATATACCTGACAGATAAAAAAACAGAGGTATTGGCAGAGGCTGCAGGTGGGTATCCGGGTATTACCAGACACCAGTTTGGAAAAGGAAGTGGAATTTATATGACGGGATTTGCTTTTTCAGAGGAAAGTACCAGATTATTGTTGCAATTGATATTAGAGGCTGGACGGGAAGAACAGGCAGAATGCATTACAGATAATCTGCATGTGGAATGTGCCTATTATCCAGACGCACAAAAATTAGTTGTTATTAATAATTCAGGAGAGAAACAAACAACAAAGATTGTATGTGAAGGAGCCGTTTGGAGCATGCAGCTTGAAGGATATGAAACGAGGCTACAGAATATATGTGGGATGGGAAACAAAAGGCAGTAACATTTAGCTATGATGATGGAGTTTGCCAGGACAGGAGACTGGTAGCCATGTTCAACTATTATCATGTAAAAGCAACATTCAATATAAACAGTGGAATGCAGAAGGATTAAAAGAATTGTATAAGGGCCATGAAATCGCGGTTCATACATTGACTCATCAAGATTTAACAAAGCTTGATAAAGACACTGTATATAATGAAGTTTTCCTGGATAAACAAAATCTGGAACGGATGTTTGGCTGCCAGATTACCGGTATGGCGTATCCTTATGGAACATATAATGATGAAGTGGTTCAGATACTGAAAAAATGTAAAATTCAATATGCACGGTCAGTTGTGTCTTCCGGAGCATTTAAATTACAAAAGAATTTATTGATATTTAAACCAACTTGTCATCATGCTGACGAAAATATATGGGAACTTCTGGAGAAATTTTTAAAAGAAAAAAGTGAAGAAAAGCAGTTATTTTACATATGGGGACACAGCTATGAGTTTGATGTAAATAATAACTGGAAACGGATGGAAGAAATTTTAGACAGATTAATTGGACATAATAATATCTTTTATGGAACAAACAGGGAAGTGCTTCTTCCCTGTTAATAGAAAACAAAAATCAGACTAGCATTTTATCCAGACATTCTACAATCAGTCTGACATTCTTCAGCGCACCTAAAGTGTCGCCTTTTTGCTCCAGGGAGTGGTTGCAGCCCTCGAAAATCCCGCCGGTTTTATCGGGGAAGTTTCTTGCAGCAGCGTGTATCTTGGACTCCGGCATGTATGGATCAGCGGTTCCGGCGAAGAAGAGCCCGTTGATATCGGAGAGATAACGGAGGGTAGAAGGAATTGGAGTCATAAGAAATTGATGGACTTTTCCCTTCAGCTGCAGGGCTGTTTCAAGCTGGCAGGCAATTGTGGTACCGATGCTTTTGGAAATAAAAATTATATCATCGTATTCAGAAAAAGGAACGTTTTCCAACTGGGGAAGCGTTCTTTTTATTGCCAGTTTTATGATAGGTTCCAGTTCTGCTGGAGTGCGGCCGTGGAAGGTATGAATGTCCTGACCATAGTCAAGGCGGATGATTTCATAACCACGCTCAGCAGCCATGGAAGCAGTATAATAGAGAAGGGGCTTGGTGCAGGTATAACCGACACCTGGGAAAATGATGGCAAGTTTTTTCATGTGGGTACCTCGCTTGAAATCGTAAATTGAGTTATATTGAGGAATAAAATGTAATCTGAAAGTGGTTATTGCGTCCACTTAGTTCTTGTATTTATTAAAGTATGATCCGATCAGCGTCTGTTTGAATTCATATAAGATATGAGCGTCAAAAGACCCTTTGATATAGCATCATTATATACTTCTTTCACAAAAATTGTAAAGAAATGACGGTAAGAAATATGGTGAATTATCTGTGAAGATATGCTAAAATCGTTACTGTTCAATGAAATAAGAAATAGCTTGAAATTATTAGTGATTCAAAAGCAAATTACGAGGAGTGACATTATGAAATTATTGATTGTACGCCATGGTGACCCGGATTATGATATAGATTCCCTTACAGAAAAAGGCTGGAAAGAGGTGGAGTATCTTTCACAGAAGCTTTCCAAATTAGATGTAAAAGCTTTCTATGTATCCCCCCTTGGAAGAGCGAAGGATACTGCGGCTCCGACCTTGAAAAAGATGGGAAGAACAGCTACAGAGTGTGAATGGCTGAAGGAATTTCCCTGTCAGATCTGGCGCCCGGATGTGAAAGATAAGAAGATTATTGCATGGGACTGGCTGCCACAGGACTGGATGGCAGACGAGCGCTTTTTCCAGTATGACCACTGGTTTGAGAATGAGGCTATGCAGGAAGGTCATGTGAAAGAAGAGTATGACCGTGTGATCGGGGAGTTCGACAAGCTTCTCGCGAAGCATGGATATGAGAGGAAAGGTCACTATTATAAAGTAAATGAAGAGAATAATGACACGATTATTTTCTTCTGTCATTTTGGATTGGAGTGTGTACTTCTCAGCCATCTGCTGAATATCTCTCCGATGGTACTTTGGCATGGCTGCGTGGCCGCCCCATCCTCTGTGACAACTTTGACCACAGAAGAACGCCGTCAGGGAATCGCAGCTTTCCGCATGAGCTCTTTCGGTGATATTTCCCACCTTTATGCCAACAATGAGCCGCCGGCATTTGCAGCAAGATTTTGCGAAGCGTATGGAAATAAGAATCAGAGACACGACTGATATTGTGCATTGAGAAGCGTGTTGTTGTGAAGGGCGTGAACAGTAATCTTCATAGTATTAACGGATGGTAAGAGTTATGTTCTGACTTTCAGAAGATAATGAAACGTTATGATCTGAAAACAGGACACAATGGGAAGAACAGGGATGGAATTGTGATGCCAGTTACGAATTAGTTATTTTCATTTTAGAAATTTTAGAAAAAAATTATAATTTGGACAAATACCTTTCACAATTATGAGGTATGATATATACATCTTAAGAGAAAGAACTCTTAAGAAAAACTCTTTCCTTTCCCTAAAAAATGTATAAATAAACCACCGTCTGTTGGCAAGAACGCTGACTGGGCGGTGGTTTTACGTTGTGGGAAAATGTGCGAAAGGTGAACTTGAACAAGAGGGTTACTATTCACTGGTGACGTTCCGCGAGGTGTTTTTTGTGAACGTAGTTCACAGAAAACCCGAGAATTGCGGCGCGAAATCATGCGAATGCATGATTTCTGTGCATCGCGGAGTGCGTTGCTGTGAACGGAGTGAACAGTAACACAAGAGGAAAATCCTGGCTGGACAAGTCCGGAAATATTGTCTATAGTAAATAGGAAACATATAGACAATGGAGGTACTTATGCAGTCATCAAATCAGCTGCAGGACATGCTTCATTCCATCAATCGGAAGAGCTATCCTGCTTATAAATCCCTGAAAGGGGCATATCAGTTTAAGAAATATGTTTTGTCAATTGATCATGTGCAGGGCGATCCATTTGCGTCACCGTCCCATGTCAGTGTGAAAATTTCCCACAGAGAAGCTGGATTTCCAGCGGAATATTATAAAGATAAACTGACCAGAATTACTCTGGCAGACTATCTTACCAGACAGTTTGAACAGCAGGTGAACCGCTATACTTTTCGGGCAAAAGGCTCTGGAAAAAGTGGACTTATTTCTGTGACCAGATGCGGTCAGGAGGTGCTGGAGCGAACGGCCTGTGAGATTACAGATCAGGGGATTACCGTCCGGTTTTTTGTGGGTTTTCCGGCAAATGGACGTACCATAAATGCGGGAGAGTTGGAGAAAATCTTCTTTGAATTTCTGCCGGTTTGTGTGGAAAAAGCATTTGTATACAGAAATTTAAGTGGAAAAGATCTGGAGAATACTATTTTCCTGGCAGAAGATCAGGCGTATATCAGGGAAGAATTAAAGAAGCGTTTCCTGGTTGCTTTTGTAAATGACGGCGCGATTCTGCCAAGAGAGAGCGGTATTTCATCTAAGCCGATGAAAGGGAGCGTGACATTTTCTTCGCCGGAAAGTCTTCGGGTGACTATGGCGCTTCCCCATAAGGGAAAAATAACCGGAATGGGAATACCTAAGGGAATCACGTTGATCGTTGGTGGTGGTTATCACGGCAAATCTACCCTTCTGAATGCGTTGGAACTGGGCGTGTATAACCACATTCAGGGAGATGGAAGAGAGTATGTGATTACGGATCCTACAGCCCAGAAGCTGCGCTCTGAGGATGGCAGATTTGTGAAAGATGTGGATATTTCCCTGTTTATAAATGACCTTCCCAATAAAAAAGATACCACCTGTTTTTCTACGGAAGATGCCAGCGGAAGTACTTCCCAGGCCGCAGGAATCGTGGAGGGAATAGAGGCAGGAAGCAAGGTGTTTCTGCTGGATGAAGATACATCTGCTACTAATTTTATGGTGCGAGATGCCTTTATGCAGCATGTGATCAGCCGGGAAAAAGAGCCGATCACCCCATTTCTGGAACGTGCCCGGGATCTGTATGAAAAGGAGGAAATTTCCACAATTCTGGTTGCCGGAAGCTCCGGGGCTTTTTTCCATATTGCAGATACCGTGATCCAGATGGACAATTATATGCCGGTAGATATCACGGCAAAAGTCCGGGAACTTTGCAGGGATTATCCTTTAAATGAGAATACGGCAGCTGGATTTAAAGCACCACAAAGCCATCGCATCATGTCAAAAAATACGCCGTTGAACGGTTCCAAGAAGGATTATTACGGTCATTTTAAGGTGCAGGATAAGCCGGAAAGGCTGAAAGTAAAGGTACATGGCAGAGATGGTTTTTCCATTGGAAAACAGGAAGTGGATCTGCGATATGTGGAACAGCTGATCGACAGTGAGCAGACGGGAGCTTTAGGCGCATTGCTAAAATATGCAGTGGAAAAGCTGATTGATGGGAAAAGAACACTGCCGGAAATCGTGGAGCTGCTTTGCAGTAAACTGGAAAAAGAAGGGCTGTCTTTTTTGTCAGAAGGCTATACTTCCTGCGGCTATGCGGTGCCAAGACGACAGGAAGTATATGCTTGTTTTAACCGATACAGGAGACCTTGAACCGGATTTGGCCATATCCAAAAAAGCAGTGCAAAGTATTGGACTGCGCGGCAAAAGATTTGTGCAGGAAAACCTATTTGCCGGTAGCTTTTTACCTGGTTATACGCTATAATGAATTTTGGATGAGGAAAACACAGGGATTATTTTCCCTGTGTAAAATGAAAACAGGAGAAAGGTGGATATAGATTATGGAACGTCCAAACGCATGGCTCACATATTCAGATGCTGATATGCAGGATCTGGAAACTGTGGCAAAGAAATATCGTCACTTCTTAAATGTAGGAAAGACAGAACGTGAATGTATTACACAGATTGTGAAAGAGGCTGAGGAAGCAGGCTATGTTTCCCTTGAAGAAAAGGTGAAAAATGGCGAAGCTCTGAAAGCAGGAGATAAAGTTTACCAGGTTGGAATGCAGAAGATCATTGCCCTGTATCATATTGGAGAGGATGATCTGGCACAGGGTATGAATATCCTTTGTGCGCACATTGATTCTCCAAGACTGGATATTAAACAGAATCCGTTATATGAGGATACGGATCTGGCTTATCTTGACACTCATTATTATGGTGGAGTGAAGAAATATCAGTGGGTTGCTCTTCCAATGGCAATGCATGGCGTAATTGTGAAGAAGGATGGCACTGTTGTAAATGTAACTGTCGGCGAGGATGAGGACGATCCAGTTCTTTACATTACAGACCTTTTGATCCATCTTGCAGGACAGCAGATGGCGAAGAAGGCTTCCGAGGCTGTTGAGGGCGAGAAGCTGGATATCCTGATTGGAAGCCAGCCGCTGAAGGATCTTCCGGATGACAAGAAGAAAGAGGCTGTTAAGGAGAATGTACTTCGTATTTTGAATGAGAAATACGGTGTGGAAGAGGAAGATTTCCTTTCTGCAGAGCTTGAGATCGTTCCCGCTGGCAAGGCTCGTGACTGTGGTCTTGACCGCAGCATGATCGCTGGTTATGGACAGGATGACAGAGTTTGCGCATATACTTCCCTTTTGGCTCTTCTTGAGATGGAAGCACCGAAGCGTACAAGCTGCTGTCTCCTTGTTGATAAGGAAGAAATCGGAAGCGTGGGAGCAACAGGTATGCAGTCTCACTTCTTTGAGAACAGCGTAGCTGAGGTTCTGGATGCAATGGGACAGTATTCAGATCTCAGACTGAGAAAGGCTCTGAAGAATTCCAGCATGCTCTCCTCAGATGTAAGTGCCGGCTATGATCCTGCATTTGCAGAAGCTTTTGAGAAAAAGAACTCTGCTTATCTTGGAAGAGGTATCGTTCTCAACAAGTTTACAGGTGCTCGTGGAAAATCCGGCTCCAATGATGCCAATGCAGAATATGTGGCAAGAGTCCGCAGAATTTTTGACGATCATAAGATTTGCTTCCAGACTGCTGAGCTTGGTAAGGTTGACGTTGGCGGCGGCGGAACCATTGCTTTTATCGCAGCTCTTTATGGTATGGAAGTAATTGATAGCGGTGTTTCTGTTCTCAGTATGCATGCACCGTGGGAGGTTACCAGCAAGGCGGATGTTTACGAGGCGAAGAAGGCTTATAAGGCGTTTCTTCTGGATGCGTAAGTAAGAGCTAAAGAAAATTGGAAACGAGACAAAACACGCTCTGCGAGTTTGGACTCGTTATCGCAGCAGTCGCTAAGGTTTCATGCAAGCATGGACTTTGGCTTGTTGATTGTGTAAATTATAAAAATTACCGGGCAGACTTTATATGTCTGTCCGTAATTTTTATAGAAAAAATGTTAGATCCTTTTGAAATGTGTTTTTGAAAATTCTATTAAATGAGGAGAGTTGGATTATGTTGAAAAAACAGGCACCGGGAGAGACCATCCTGAAGGTGGGAGGAATGCTCCTGCTTTTTCTTGGCGTTCTGCTGGCATTTGGAAGTGGAAACACGCTTTCCCTGGTTATGAAGGGCAGCAGTGACAGCGCAGTTGTGGAATATCTGAATCAGAACGGTATGACTTACAGCCAGCTGGTGGCAAGCAATGTGATGGTTCTGGTGGCAGGAGTAATCTACCTGGCAGCTGGCGTGGTTGGTGTGAAACAGGCTGGTAAGGTGGAGAATGCAGGCCTTTGTGTGGGAATGGGAGGCCTTCTTATTGCAGAGGTTGTGGCAGAGGTGATCGTCACCCTGAATTTCGGAGATTTTGATCCGGCATCTGTGATCCGTATGCTGATGTTCCCGGCTATTTATATGATTGGCGCTGTGCTGAACTGGCAGGCGAAGAAGACCAGGAGATAGGAAGGCACAGTACAGAATGGATAATTGTGGGAGTGTTGCCAAATTGTGACGCACATCTTGCAGAAAGCCTTTTTCAAACACGCTTTAGAATTGCTTTTTAAATAGTGCCAATCGTGCAAAAAATACCTACAAAAAAATATTTAAAAAAAATTCCAAAAAGGTGTTGACAAAACCACAGGTATCGTGTAGAATATCCATTGTTGTGAGGGACAAATACTTCACAAGTAATAAATGTGTGTTTAGCTCAGCTGGATAGAGCGTTTGGCTACGGACCAAAAGGCCGGGGGTTCGAATCCTCTAACACACGTAACTAAGAAGCGGAATCATTGAGAAATCAGTGGTTCCGTTTTTTTGATAAAATCTGAAGTACGATATTATAGAAGAGAGCGTTATATCTAGATGGGATATAGCGCTCTGTTATCTAAAATGCGATTTAATGTGAATGCATTAATATAACACTCACGTTGGTGTTAAAATTGAGATGTTGAAATAAATTTTCTTCTCGGGAACTGCAAAAAACGGATAGATTTATAATATTGTTTTCCTTACAAAAATCCATTGCTGCTTCACAGAGCATATGAGCAATGCCCCTTTTGCGAAATACCGGCTCTATATAAATATCGGACAAAAATCCGGTTTCAGAGCAGAGGGAAGAAGAAAAATATCTGGTTATGCTGCACATTCCAACTGCCCGGTAGCCACGTTTGGCAAGAAAAAATATGGTTTTGCCGTTTTGTATTGCGGCAGTGAGTCGACTACACATTTCTTCCGTTAATGCAGGAACTCCGACTTCAGCTCGAAAACCATTTTCCAGTTTTTGAAGCTGCCAGTCTTCAGAATCAGTGAGGATTTCCACTGAGATTGGGGCTCTCTCCTTTGGGGAAAAGAGCATTAGGGGATCACCCCACTGGTCAGAACCATTTTGGACAAAACCAATGCTTTGCCAGAAATGTTTTCGTCGAACGTTGCCGCTATAGTTCAGCTCTGCATAAAATGCCCCATTTTTTTCAGCCCATTTCAGAAGTGCTCTGGCACATTCTTTTCCCATACCATTTCCACGGAATTCAGGGTAAACGCAAAAGTCCATAATAAAACATTTTCCATCTTCGCTTGTGTAAATCACAGGCATTGCAAAACCTACATTTTGTTCATTTTGATAAAAAAGCAGGTAGTAGCAACGATCTTGTGGTCTTTTGTGAATTATCTCCATATGTTGTCGATATTCGCCCCCGAGGAAATGATTTTGCTCCCCGTCTACAGAATCAGGAAAAATATCACGTTTGTAGTAATTGTAAAGTTGCTCCCAGAAAGCAGCGATTTCGATTTCCGTGACTGCTTCACGGACAGTAATTCGATTTTCCATTTTAATTCCTCCAGAATTTATTCGGAGGGTTAGGCTTAGGAAGTGTGAACCCTCCACACACGATTCATTTTCATAAAAAGTCCCCCTTTCGTAAGCGTATTTTGTATTCATACACTGATTGCAGTGTTGATACCAATTATTTCTTTATAAAAGAAGTATAGGCGATAGCTTGTATTTTGGCAATCAGGAATTTATATTAATGATTCTATAAAAGAACAATCCTAACAAAAATTGCTTTTCTAACCAACTGGGATGATGATATAATAAAACTGACACAAGGAACTATTTTGGAATTTTAAATAATATTATAACTATGGTACGGTAATTCCATCAAAGGAGTGACGCTGAATGATTGATATATATACAGAAAAAAAAGAGTCAAAAGATTGGATCATTCAAAATGATTTATATTTTAATTTGAATACCGGAAACGAAGAAATGACCCAAAATGAGAAAGAACTTATTCAGCAAGTGGATAATGCCAAATTAACTTCAGATAAGCACATCGAAACAAAGTATGGATTGGGTACCATTCGTAATTTATCTTCCGGATGTAAGACTTTGCTTAATATTGTAAAACATCCTGATAAAGTGATTTGTGTAGAAGAATGCGGACCGAATGTGCTAAAAATCATTTTTGCAATGGACAACATAAAAATTTATATGTCCAGACCATCACTGGCTGATATTCCGGATAGTGCAAAGTTCAGATTCAATGATTCGGATGTAGTAACTGGCAGTAAAGGGTATAATGCTTGGTGGAGCAGGGAGTATGAAAGGAGAGAAACTGATGATTTATAAAAATATTACGTTTAAAGCGGCTCCTTTTTCCTATGATTTAGTATTTGATGACAGAATTACTCTTGTTGGTGGAGATAGTGGAACCGGCAAAACAGTTCTCTATGAAATGCTGGAAGATTTAAGGTTTACTGATGAGTATAAAAGAATTAAATTATTTAATTATAAATCGGATAATCTTTTGGAGACGCTTAAACAGTGCCGTGGTAATTTTATTGTAATTGACAATGCAGATATTTTGCTTAATGATGAAATCCGAAGATTTATCAATTTTGAATTTTCAAATCAATATATGCTGTTTTCAAGAAATTGTGATGGTCTTAATGTATCAGATAAGAGTTTCAAGATTTTGAAGGTTGAGGGAAATCGGATAACGCTGGAAGAGGAACTGTGATATGAAATACTTATGGACTGAGGATACCGGCGCAGGACTTCATTTCTGGAAATTGGTTAATCAACTTTTCTTTGAAAATGCTCTTGTAGTTGAAAGCAAGGAAAGTAATCAGGGCATTCTGAATGCAGTATCAGATTTAAGACCAGAAGAGGAAGATAAGTATTATATTGCATTTGATTATGTAGTTGATAATCAGGATATCCGTAATAAATATCGTTTGTTGAAATCCATAGCAGAAAAATCAAATGGAAGAATAATAATTCTGGATATGATCTGTTTTGAATATTTGATTCTCGCATTTGATTATCTGGTTCCATGGACTGGTTCTGGAAAGAAGGATAAAATCAGGATTCGTGAAGCTGTTTTGTCGGCAATTGAGGATCATAGAATCAATTTGAGCAAGATTGATGATGAAAAGACGCTGCAGTATCTGGCTGGCTTTAAGAGATATTCTACAGAGCGGGTAATGAAATCACTGGTAGGTGAGTTTACGCAAAATGAGAAGTGGTCTGTTAAAGGGGCACTCATGGGGGAATGCTGGTATAAAAATTGCTGTATATCAGAACATCCGAATAATCTTCGTTGCGGTAAACCTGAGACTGAGGATGGTAATGAGAAAATGAGAATGTTGATTTGTTCAGAAGAAATTCAAAAATTATTGAACGAATTAATTAGGTGAAATGGAAAGGGGGAGAAGCGAATGTTCACAGCATTTAATTCAGAAAGCCTATGGATTGGTACAGACTTGAAAAGATTTAATGAGATCCGAGATGTTTTGGATAGAGAAAACATTAAGTATAAGTACAAAGTAAAAGACCAGCTGGGAGAATGGACAGGCAGCGGAACGCTCAGGGGACGTGTGGGAAGTGCAGGAAATCCAGCGGAGCAGGCCAAGCAGTATGAAATCCTTGTGGATAAGAAAAATCTGGAGCAGGCACGTTTTGTGCTTCAGAAATAATATTATACTTTTTATAAGACACCAAAACCTTAGAGAATGTTCAAAAAGGATTTGGTGTCTTTTTTATGCAGCAAAAATAGAAATAAATTTTACATAATTTTCAGGGTATGCAACGGACGCAAAAATTTTACGTGATATATAGTGAAAAAGGAATGAAGTAACTACAAAAGAGAAAACTGGAAAATATTGTTTACAGCTTATAGCTGAAAAAATTATGGAGATGAGGTAGGATGAATATGATGAAACGAAAACTGTTATTGATTGGAGTATCAGTAAGCATGCTGATTGGTGCAGTTTCAGTAGCTGCCAGTTCTGGAGTTGAATTGCATGAATTTTTCAATGCAAAGGGAGAACGGGTAATGTATCCATATCCATTAGGTACATTTAAGGAAAATCACGATTTGAGTATTGAGGGACCGCAGGATCAAGTATCAATAGGGCAGATTATTGAAACTGAAGACGGTAAAGAACGAGTAATTGCCGTAGATGGACAAGGCAGCTATGTGACAGAGGTATTGGATCAGGAAGGAAAATAAAAAATTCTCTTTTTGCGACCAATTGTAATAAAATACGTGATATAAAGTGAAAAAGAAAGGAGGGCACAGGATGGATGATTCACAGATCATTAACTTGTATTTTGCCAGAGATGAAAATGCAATTATAGAGACAAAAAACAAATATCAGAATATGTGTTATAGGATTGCACAGAATATTTTGTATAACAGGGAAGACTCCGAGGAGTGTGTAAATGATACATGGCTTTTTACATGGAATAACATTCCGCCCAGGAGACCATCTGTTTTTTCTTCCTTTGTTTCTAAAATAACAAGAAATACAGCGATAGACCGCTATCGCAAAAGAAATGCGCAGAAACGAGTGGATTCCCATATGGAGGATATTGCAGGAGAGGTGGAAAAGATTGGAAATGCAATTTCTTCTGACATTGAGGACTACCTGAAAAAGAAGGAACTTGTAAAGTTGTTTGACTTCTTTTTAGGGAAGCTTTCCGAACGTGACCGGGATATCTTTATAAGGCGTTATTGGTATATGGATCCTATAAAAAAGATAGCGGACCGACATGCCTGTGGGGAAAGCAAGATCAAGTCAATTTTGGCTCGCAGTAGGAAAAAACTTTATGGTTTGTTAAAGGAGGCTGGCTATGAAGGAGAGTAAAGGGTGGGAATTTTTAACTGCGTTTGAGGAGATCGATGAGAAATACATCTATCAGGCGGCTAAACCATGGAAAGAAAATAAAATCGTAATAGTCCAGCATTACATAAGGGGGGTGGCCGCCTGCATCCTATTAGTGGCAGTCATTGGCGTTGGTCTTATTCATCAGAAAAAGGTGGAAGCAGCCTGGTATAAAATGACCTCCCTTATTGGGCGGATTTTAGGAATTGAGAAGGGCACAGATGAATATGTGAAAGCAATCCAAAAGACAATTGAAAAAAATGGGATTGCGGTTTCTTTGGAGGAGGTTGCTGCGGATGAAAAAAGTCTCTGGGTTGCATATTCTCTGACAGACGAAAATGACGAAAATGATATTTCCATGAACAGTGTCCAGGCAGCCGTTGATGGGGAGGCATTAGCGTTAGAAAGGCAATATGCGCTTAATAACAGCACAGGATCAGAAAAAACAGCTTCTAAATACTTTGTAGCGAAGTTTAATCGAAGTAAAGCTGATCGTTCCCAGAAATTTGAAATTGAAATAGGAACGTTTCAAAATGAAAATGGGCAGGTTGAAGAGAAGGATGCGTATGAATTTTCATTTACAGCAGATCCAGAAGTTTTGGAAGCGGATACAAAGGAGATTGACATTCAAACCTCCATACCAATTGAGAAAAATCAGACGTTTTTGCTTTCAGAAATGAAATATAATATCTTCGGGTGTACTATTTCAGGATCATTTTCTGATATGGCAGAAGATGATGAATTCTGGATTCGAGGGAAAGACGACTTAGGAAATGAATATGTTTTTGATCTCACTTCCTATGAAAAACCGAATTTGATCTTTGAATTAGAAAATCTTGAAATTCCAAATCATGCAAAACAATTAACTTTGCAGCTTTATCATTTTTCAGGAACTGCAGGAGAAATCGTTTCCTACGAACAGAAGGAATCGGAAGATGCATATATAGAAGAAATCGGAACCGTATATGGCGAAAACCAGGCACCGGAAGATCTGGCGGTTCCGGTAGGTGAGAGTATTACGGTTGATTTACAAAAGTAAATTGGGCACATTTTTGCGGACGAATCACAAGAAACCTCTGTATTGACCGCCTGCGGAAAAAGCGGAAGCATTGAGAAATCAGTGGTTCCGTTTTTTCCGCAGGGGCGATTTTATACCAAAAATCATTTTGTAATTTACATGCCACTTTGCGGTAGATTTCACTTGAATTCGGGTATTGTAGGCTGGTATGAGAAAATTGTAAATACATGGACAGTTTTGGTTTATGTTATAATATCTCAAACTTTGATTCTAAAGTTCACTTCAAGGTACATTCTGTGCCATTTGCATACTCAAGGGGAAGAGGAAGCGTAAAGGGAAAAGAAAAATATAATGCCGTGGCAGAAGTACGCGGCGGTTAAACACGGAGGAAGATATGTGCGGTATCTGTGGATTTACCGGTCACAGGAATGACCAGAAGGCTGTGATCGAGAGAATGATGAAATCCATTGAACATAGAGGGCCAGACAGTGAAGGCTCTTTTTGTGGTGGCGAGATTACCCTTGGGTTTAGAAGGCTCAGTATTATTGACCTGGAGGATGGACAGCAGCCAATGGAAAGTGCAGATGGGAATCTGCAGATTGTTTTTAACGGAGAGATTTATGATTATAAAGAACTGCGGGCCGAATTAGAGGCAGCTGGCATTTCTTTTCGCACCCATTCAGATACGGAAGTGCTGGTGAATACCATTCAGAAGTACGGGGAAAAGGCCTTGGACAAGCTGCGGGGAATGTTCGGATTTGCTGTGTGGAATGAGAAGGAGCAGACTTTGATGCTGGCAAGGGACTTCTTTGGAATCAAGCCGGTGTATTATGCGCAGATCGACGGGCATTTCGTATTTGCATCTGAGATCAAGAGCATTCTGGCGTTTCCAGGGTATAAGAGAGAAGTGAACAGACTGGCGTTGGAGCAGTATCTGTCCTTTCAATATTCAGCACTGGAAGAGACCTTTTTTAAAGGAATTTATAAGCTGATGCCGGGGCATGTGCTTATTTATAGAGATGGAAAATATGAAATAAAATCGTATTTTAAAGCCAGACTTACACTCGGTCAATGGGAAGAAAGTCAAGAGAATTCAAATGTTGGGACTCGCAGGGATGAAAATGTCAATGAGTTAAAAGAAAACAATCCAGACATGCAGCCGCTTCAGGCCAGGCTTGAAACCATCCTGGACGATTCCGTAAAGCACCACATGTTAAGCGATGTGGAGGTTGGCGCATTTCTGTCCGGCGGTGTGGATTCTGGCTATTTGGCAGCAGCTTCCGGAGCAGACCAGGCCTTTACTGTAGGCTTTGACGAAGGCAATCGCTACAATGAGGTGGAAAAAGCTGCCCAGGTTGCGAAAGCAGCAGGCCTTAGGCACCATGTAAAAATCATTTCCAAAGAAGAATTCTGGAATTCCCTTCCAGACGTCATGTACCATATGGATGAACCTTCAGGAGATGCATCCGCAGTTGCCCTTTATTTTCTGGCACAGGAAGCTGCGAAGCATGTGAAAGTAGTGCTTTCCGGCGAGGGCGCGGATGAGCTTTTCGGTGGATATAACATTTACCGGGAGCCGGAAGCTCTGAAAATGGTTGGCTGGATCCCATTTGGAATCAGAAGGGCTGTGGGCCGGCTGGCAGCGAAACTGCCAGATGTGAAAGGCAGGGACTTCCTGATACGCGCAGGAAAGAAAGTAGAAGAACGATTTATCGGAAATGCATATATTTATGGTGAAAAAGAGAAAAATCAGATTTTAAAAGGAGGCGTGACAGGGCAGACAACCCAGGAATTCCTGAAGCCGTTTTATAAAGAAATTGAAAATGACCGTTTCCTTGAAAAGACAGACAGAACTAAGCACACACATAAAGTGTGCCGTATAGAAAAGAAAAGTGGAAGGGATGGATTGGGGAAATCTCACCTTCAGGATATGGAGAAAATGCAGTCCGTAGACCTCAATTACTGGCTTCCCGGCGATATCCTCCAGAAAGCGGACAAGATGAGTATGGCTCATTCCCTGGAAGTGCGGGTGCCGTTTCTGGACAAGGATGTATGGACGCTTGCAGCTGGGCTGCCTAAGGAAGCTAAGATTGCTGATGGTACAACGAAGGATATTTTCCGAAAGGCGGTCTCGAAGTATATCCCTCAGGATACTGACGGAAGGAAGAAGCTGGGATTTCCAATCCCCATCCGTGTGTGGCTGCGCCAGGACGACTGGTATCAGATGGTGAAAGAATTGTTCACATCAAAAGAAGCTGAAGAATTTTTCCATACAGAAAAATTGCTCCAGCTTCTGAGAGAACATAAAGAAGGGAAAAAGGACAACAGCCGCAAGATCTGGACAGTTCTTGCTTTCCTGATCTGGCATCATACATTTTTTTACAAGGAAAGTTCTGAACGTCAGCTGCAAAGTAACTGACTTTCCTATATGGTGATGTCGCCAGAGGTCCCCTGTCCGTTTAGAAATCCTTCCGCTCTGCTTTTCTGGACTTTTTCACAGAATACATTTTCTCATCTGCCAGATTGATATAATCATTCAAGGGCAGATCCGGATCATCGGCAATTACCCATCCGATGCTTGCCTCAATGGGGAAGCCCATACGGCTATTGGCAGAAAACACTTCCAGAGAATCCAGAAGGGTATGAGCCAGCTCCTGTATTTTCTGTTTATTATAATCAGGAATCACGCATACGAATTCATCTCCTCCATAGCGTATGGAAACGGACTCTGCCGGACAGTGCTGCCGCAGGACGGAAGCAATGCTGCTGATAGCAAGATTTCCCATATCATGCCCAAAGGTGTCATTGATATATTTCAGGTGATCTGCATCCACAAACATGATTCCAACTGGCTGATTTTCCTGCATGCACTGATGGAAAAGAGGCATGGCAAGCTTCTCGTAAGCCATCCGGTTGTAGAGCCCGGTGAGAGAATCATGGATGTAAAGCTGAGAAAGCTGTTTATTCATTTTACGCAGGGTAAGTCTTGCATACAGGGCTTCCATGGAAGTCTGGAGTGCATTTAAGGTTTCGAACAGGAACTGATGCTCCAGAAGATAATCACAATTGGTGATGATCAGAAATCCAATCTCCCGTTCACGAAAATGCAGAGGACAGAACTGGTAAATATTTTGTCCTTTGGTAGCTTCTGTCTGTGGAAGTGAAAGAATTTCTTTCAGATTAAGCTGAAGCCGGTTCGTACCATCCAGGGGCGGGTAAACCAGTGCCATCTCCTCCGGGTATCCTTCTGTCTGATAAGTATCCTCCGGAAGCTCAGGCAGTGCATCTATATTTTCGCTCATAAAGATATCCGGGTTCAAAAACAGATAAATATTTCCGCAACCATGCTTTGTCAGCCAGTTCTGCATACGTCCTGCAAGCTCTGTGTATCCTGTACAGTCCAGGAGAACACGGTTCAGATCCATCATCCAGTTTTGCATATCGCTCTGGCGTGCTTCTGCTACAATGCGCTTGATTACATACTCTCCACGGTCAGGTGGATTCTGGGAAATACAGCCGCAGCTTTCCTGAAAAACGTAGGTGAAAGGTGCGTATATATAAGTCTCCTCTGCATTTCCATTCCAGATTTTTTCCAGCATTAAAAGGGCATTTTCCATGATATCGGCTTTGGAGAAGCCTACCGTGGTAATTCTGGGCTCATAATAGGAAGCCTTATCTTCGTTGTCAAAACCGGTTACCAGAAAATCCCCGGGAATGGAATATCCGGCTTCCTTGGCAGCCAGACAGACGCCTACAGCTGTATTGTCGTTGACACAGACAAAGGCATCTGGAAGCAGGTTTTTCTCTTTAAATGTGGAAAATGCCTGGATTCCGGTTTCAATTTCATAATTATGATGGATCACGCGCTGCTCCTCGAAAGGAATCCCATGGCGAAGAAGGGCATCCCTGTAAGCTTTGAAGCGGAGCTGATTTTCCCTGTTAAATTCTGGTCCGCCGATGAAGTTTAAGGTACGGCATCCGTGCTCTGCGATCAGGTGCTCAACAATCCGGGTAATGGCTTCGTAGTTGTCAATTCCGGAATGGTACAGTCCTGGAATCTGCTCAAGAAGAGAAATTGCTGGGATGTTGCTGAGCTTCGCGCGTTCAATTATCTCTGCAATCAGGTCTGACTGGGACACGGTGGCAAGATCCAGAAGGATGCCGTCAAATTCTGAAAAATCCGGAAGCCGTGCAATGTTATATTCTCCTGCATTATGCTTCTCATCCATACTGAAATTCCCAAAGCTCTGAAAAATATATAAATCCATATCTGACTGGTGGGCAGCCATGTAATTTCGATATCCCTGAATCCAGGTATAGGTTACATAACGTCCCCAGCCATCTGTAATAAGTGCTATTTTTTTCATGCAAAAATCTCCCGAATAACAGATTTCACAATGTTGTGAAAAACTATAAACATTGTGAATATTATATCGAATTTTTTATGGAAATGCCACATTTTCTGTGAAAAAATATGTAAAAAATTAAGAAGAAAAATTTGGTAAAGGTGATTTTTAACAAAATAATTTTCGAAAAAGCGAAAATGCAGATGTTGAGAATTATTCTCAATTCCCCTCCTTTTCATAACCGGATAAAAGAGGTATGATAAATATAAGTTAGCATAAACTAACAAAAGACAGAATGATGAATGCTTGTAATTGTTTTTTATGAAAAATGTTCATGAACGATAATGGTTTACAGGGAGGAAAAGAGATGTTTCTTGAAATTAAAGATTTGAAGAAAGGCTTTGGTTCCGGAGACAGTAGGACAGAGGTTCTTCGGGGAATTGATTTTTCTGTGGAAAAAGGGGAATTCTGCGTGCTTCTTGGACCGTCTGGTTCTGGAAAATCCACACTTTTGAACATTATCGGGGGAATTGATGAGCCAGATGAGGGCTATATTTCCATAGATGGGGAAAAAACAGGAGATATGAAGGAGAAAGCGCTGACTCTTTACCGCCGGAAGCATCTGGGATATGTTTTCCAGATGTATAATCTGATTCCCAATTTAAATGTAAAAGAAAATATCGAGGTGGGAGCATATCTTAGTGATAAAGCGCTTGATATTGATGAACTGCTTCATACGCTGGGGCTTTATGAGCACAGACATAAGCTGCCCAACCAGCTTTCCGGCGGTCAGCAGCAGAGAACGGCCATTGGTCGTGCCATTGTAAAAAATCCGGACATTCTTCTCTGCGACGAGCCTACAGGCGCACTGGATTACAACACATCTAAGGAAATTCTGCGTCTGATCGAGCAGGTCAACCAGAAGTACGGAAATACCATCATCATGGTTACCCACAACGATGCCATTAAGAATATGGCAGACCGCGTAGTGAAGCTTCGTGACGGTCAGATCCGCAAAAACTATCTCAATGAGTCCAAAGTCGCAGCTGACGATCTGGACTGGTAAGGCGGTGCGCTATGAAGAATCCATTGTGGAAACGTCTTCCAAGAGAACTGAAAAGTGATTTTGGAAAATATATTGTGATCTTTCTGTTTATGACACTGACCATAGGCTTTGTCTCGGGCTTTCTTGTGGCTGATGACAGTATGCTGGCTGCCTATGACGAAGGTTTCGAAAAATATAACATCGAGCATGGCAACTTTACCCTTTCTTCGAAAGCCAGCGAAAGCGATTTAAAGAAAATTGAAAAAAATGGAAAAGTACGAATCTGCGAAAATTTTTATCGGGATGAGGCTACAGATGCGGATCTGGATGGAGAGGAAGAGGGAACCATGCGCATCTATCAGGAGCGTACCGATATGAATCTTGTGTGCCTGATGTCAGGTGCAATGCCGTCTGCAAAGAACGAGATTGCCATTGATCGGATGTATGCAGATAATAACAAGCTGAAGGTTGGTGACAAGCTGAAAATCGCAGGAGAAGAACTGACAGTTACCGGATTTGTGGCATTACCCGACTACAGTTGTTTATTTTCCGATAACAGCGATATGATGTTTGATGCTGTAAAATTTGGTGTGGGTATTATGACCGAGGAAGGTGCGGATGCTTATGGAACAACCCATCTGGAGTACCGCTATTCCTGGCAGTATGAGACTGCACCAAAGGATGATATTGAAGCAAAAAACATGTCTGAGGATTTCCTGGAGGTTCTGGTCAAATATGGAAATGTGACAGGCTTTATCCCGGCCTATTCCAATCAGGCCATCACTTTTACCGGTGAAGATATGGGCGGTGATAAGGCTATGATGGAGGTGCTGCTGTATATTCTGATCGTCATCATTGCTTTTGTGTTTGCAGTTACAACAAATAATACCATTACAAAAGAAGCTTCTGTGATTGGGACTCTGCGTGCTTCCGGATATTCCAGAAGAGAACTTCTGTTCCACTATATTTCCATGCCGGTGATCGTAACTGTGGTTGCTTCTGCTCTTGGAAACGTGCTGGGCTACACCTCCTTTAAAGATCTCTGCGCAGGTATGTATTATGGCAGCTACAGCCTGCCGACCTATGAAACACGCTGGAATGCAGATGCATTTATATTGACCACAGTGGTTCCGGTAGTGATCATGTTGGGAATCAATTTGATTCTGATTTCAGGGAAACTGCGTCTTTCTCCTTTGAAATTCCTGCGTCATGATCTGTCTGCTTCCAAACGGAAAAAAGCTGTGCGTCTTCCGAACTTTAAGTTTTTCAACCGCTTCCGGCTGCGTATTATCCTGCAGAATAAGTCCAGTTATCTGACTTTGTTTATTGGAATCTTTTTTGCAAATGTACTGCTGCTTTTTGGAATGATGATGAAGCCGCTTCTGGATCATTATCAGGAAGAAATTTTGAAGAACATGATCGCGCCGTACCAGTATGTGCTGAATGTACCGGAGGAACCAGATGAAGATGAGAAATATACGGTTATGGGAATGTTGCAGAAATTTCTTACTCCATCTTTGAAAACCAATGAGAAGTCAGCAGAAAAATTCTGCCTGAATTCCATGAAAAATGTATTGCCAGATCAGGAAGGAGAGACCATAACGGTCTATGGAATCGCGGACGATAGTGCGTATGTAAGCGTGGAACTTCCAACTGATGGAGTTCTGATTTCTGACGGTTATGCAGAAAAGTATAAGATAAAGACCGGGGATACCGTTGTGCTGAAGGAAGCTTACGGAAGTGAGACCTATGAATTTTTGGTGCAGGGAATCTACGATTATCCGGCATCTTTGACGGTATTTATGCCGATTTCCTCCTACAGGAAAACCTTTGGGGAAAAGGAAGATTACTTTAACGGTTATTTTTCCCGGGAAAAGATCACAGATCTGGATGAGGATCTGATCGCAACAACAATTACGGAGGACGATCTGACAAAGGTCAGCCGTCAGCTGGATGTGTCTATGGGAGAAATGTTCCAGCTGATCAATGTATTTGCAGTTGTGCTGTTTGCCCTCCTGATCTATCTGCTTACCAAGCTGATCATTGAAAAGAATGCCAATGCCATTTCTATGGTAAAGATTCTGGGGTATGAGAACAGAGAAATCAACAGCCTGTATCTTACATCCACTACTTGGGTGGTGATCTTGTCCATTTTACTCAGTCTGCTGCTGTCTACCTGGACGATATATGGAATTTACGGATATCTGATGTCATCCTTCTCAGGCTGGCTGACCTTATATCTGAAACCAGCGGTTTATCCGGAGATGTTTGCGATGGGAATGGGAGCGTATGTGCTGGTAGCCTTGTTGCAATTTAGAAGGATCAAGAAGATTCCAATGGATGTGGCGCTGAAGAATGTGGAGTAAGAGAATTATAAGAAAATAGAATATTGGAGGATATTGGGACAGACTTCTATTTCTTCGGGAGTTTGCCCTGATTTATGCTGAGATTTTATTTTTGACAATACGTTTTGAGGGGCCGGGTTAATAGTAGCAGCCAGGTTGGAGTAGTGTTCTGGTTACTATTCACTGGTAACATTCCGCGAGGTGTTTTTTGTGAACGTAGTTCACAGAAAACCCGAGAAGTGCGGCGCGAAATCATGCGAATGCATGATTTCTGTGCATCGCGAAGCGCGTTGCTGTGAACGGAGTGAGCAGTAACGTGTTCTGTTTATTGAGAGATTTATTCATATTTTCATGTTGTGATTTGACGAAGTTTCGTATATACTTTCCCTTGTAGCCCAAAGTGGATATTTTGTATCCGAGCGGGACCTGCTGCGTATAATAATGAGAGCAGGTGCCCACACATTTTTTTCAGAAGAGGAGATACGAACATGGATTACGCAAAAGAATCCTTAAAGATGCACTATGAGTTAAAAGGTAAAATTGAAGTTGTTTCAAGAGCAAAGGTTGATTCCAAGGATGCTTTAAGCCTTGCTTACACCCCTGGTGTTGCACAGCCTTGCCTTGAGATTCAGAAAGATATTAATAAAAGTTATGAACTGACCAGACGTTGGAATACGGTTGCTGTAGTAACTGACGGTACCGCTGTTCTTGGCCTTGGAGATATCGGCCCGGAGGCTGGTATGCCGGTTATGGAGGGCAAATGTGTTCTGTTCAAAGAGTTTGGTGATGTAGATGCTATTCCGCTTTGTGTTCGAAGCAAGGATGTAGATGAGATTGTGCAGACCGTTCGCCTTCTGGCTGGAAGCTTCGGCGGTGTAAACCTGGAGGATATTTCCGCACCGAGATGCTTTGAGATTGAGAAGAAGCTGAAAGAGTGCTGTGATATTCCGATTTTCCATGACGACCAGCATGGTACTGCAGTTATTACACTTGCAGGTGTGATCAATGCGCTGAAGGTTGTTGGCAAGAAAATCGAAGACATTAAGATCGTTACTTCCGGAGCAGGAGCTGCCGGAATCGCAATTATCAAACTTCTTATTTCTATGGGACTTAAGAACGTTATTATGACAGACCGTAAAGGTGCAATTTACGAAGGCCGTGAGGGTCTGAACCCAATCAAGGAAGAGATGGCGAAGATCACAAACGCCAATCATGAGAAGGGCTCCTTGAGTGAAGTGATCAAAGGTGCTGACGTATTTATTGGTGTTTCCGCACCTGGAACCCTTACTCCGGATATGGTTCGCACTATGGCGAAAGATCCGATCATCTTTGCCTGCGCAAACCCGACTCCTGAGATTTTTCCGGATGAGGCCAAGGCAGCAGGAGCAGCGGTAGTATCCACAGGTCGTTCCGACTATCCGAATCAGGTGAACAATGTTCTCTGCTTCCCGGGAATCTTCCGTGGTGCCCTTGATGTCCGTGCATCTGACATCAACGACGAAATGAAGATTGCCGCAGCTTACGCCATTGCAGGCCTGGTAAGCGACGAAGAACTCTGCGCTGATTATATTCTGCCAGCAGCATTTGATTCAAGAGTGAAAGATGCGGTTGCGAAGGCTACTGCTGAAGCTGCCATTAGGAGCGGAGTGGCTAGGATCTAAAATTCTTTATATATCCGTTTGTTTTCTTCTGCGGAGAATAACTTTAAACGATGCCCGATGCGAATTGCCTTTGAATCCGTTCCATGCCCGATCAAAGGTGTTTTCGCAATGGGCGTCTTTTTTTCTGTGAATTCAAGAAGCAGTTTTGCCATATCTGGCTGACAGTTATCCGCCTCCATTTTCGTAAACGTCCCCAACAAAATCCCATTTACTTTCTTAAATACCCCCATCTGGCTCAACTGGCTTAAATAAGTCACCATCTGCGGCAGTTTTCCTCCAAAGGACTCCAGAAGCAGGATTTTCTCTCGCATATCCGGCCAGTAGGGCGTGCCAGCCAGCTTCAAAAGGCACCGTATATTTCCTCCTACTACAATTCCCTCCATATGAGTTCCCTGCACAAATTCATAAGGGAAATCATAAAGAGAAGAGGATCCCGCCAAGGTAGTATTAAGAAAGTCCGTTATCTGGGACTGGCTGTGATCGTAGGTGAGATTTCGTATCTGGTACAGGACAGAAGATTTCCCTGTTCGGGCATAAATGGCATTTATAATTGTTGTCAGATCACTATATCCCCAAAAATGCTTTTTTCCGTAAGCAATGGTCTGAAAATCCAGATAGGATAAAATCTCGTTGGCCATATCCCCGCCAGATACGTCAAAAATATCCGTGACAGAATCATCCTCATAAAATTTCATAAGAGCCCCGGCACGCTCCCTGGCAGTTCCAGCCTGTCCGTTTTCATCTCCATAAAGGTAAGGGCTAAGATCTACTTCTAGTCCGGATTTTTCCAGAATCTGCACCAACATTTTTATTGTTTCGGCCTGTTCTGGCCTAAGTCCGTTGGAACAACAGACAATCCCGATTTTGCTTCCCTGTTTCATAAAAAGTAATCCTTTCTTTTCAATAAAGTACATGTGATTTTTTTATACATGTAACTTTTTCACAGATTTTACTATCTAAAACAATGTATGAAGCATAAAAATACGCTCATTCAACACTTTTTATCTTCTTTTACATTATAAACAATAATTCCCCATAAATCCACCATTCATACTGGAGCGTGTTTGAAAAAGCATTCCCGCAGTTAATGTTCACTGGTAACGTTCCGCAATCTGTACGCCCCACTTTGCGGTATATTTTGTAGAAATTTTTTTTAGCACACTCTGGAATCTCGAAACATTTTCAAAAAGCACTGGTCAAAATTTACGATATTGCAGTGAAAAAAATGAGAAAAAAATGCAAATAAATTATTGACAGCTTATATAAATTAGAATATACTAATCAACGTAAGCAAAACATAATAATGAATAGATGTTTCTAAAGCACAAAAAAGGAAGGATGATATGATGCCGTTATCAATGGTAAACGAAGGAGAGCCGCAGGTGATTAAAAAAGTCGGCGGTAAAGAAGAAACCCGTAAATTCCTTGAAAATCTTGGGTTTGTACAGGGAGCCACAGTAACCGTTGTAAGCGAGATCAGCGGTAACATGATCGTGAATGTGAAAGATTCCAGAGTTGCCATTGGCAAGGATATGGCGAATCGGATCATGGTCTGAAATCCAGAAAAAAGGAGCAAGTATTATGAAAACATTACGGCAAGTTGGCGTAGGGCAGACTGTCACAGTGAAGAGACTGCACGGCGAAGGACCAGTAAAGAGACGTATCATGGATATGGGAATCACCAAAGGGGTACAGATCTATGTACGTAAAGTTGCACCGCTTGGAGATCCTATTGAAGTAACCGTAAGAGATTATGAACTGTCTCTGAGAAAAGTCGATGCAGAAATGATAGAGGTAGAATAAATACTGTACAGGATATAGTACTTTGCTGTGTGTACATAAGGGAAAAGTTACTGCTCACATATTTTTGAGAAACATTTTACAAATGTTGTCATATGAACAGTGGCAAAATCAGCACAGCATGAAATTGCATGTTCTGGAAGTGAACAGGCAATTTTTTTTACCTGATTGGTTAGCGAAACCTAATAAAAGGTTGAAACACTAACAAATGAAAGCTGATTAAAACAATCGGCAGCACAGGGCAACTAAAATCAGCAGAAGCTGTATATAATAAGCCCGGAAAAAGAAAATCTGGAAAGAAAGAGGAGGCATGAAAATGTCGATTAAGATTGCACTTGCAGGTAACCCTAACTGCGGCAAGACCACATTATTCAATGCACTGACCGGCTCTAACCAGTTCGTTGGTAACTGGCCCGGTGTAACAGTAGAGAAAAAAGAAGGTAAACTGAAAGGTCATAAGGATGTAACCATCATGGACCTTCCTGGTATTTATTCCCTTTCCCCATACACACTTGAGGAAGTGGTTGCCAGAAATTACCTGATCAATGAAATGCCAGATGCGATCATCAACATCGTAGATGGTACAAACCTTGAACGTAACCTGTATCTGTCCACACAGATCATGGAGCTTGGTATTCCGGTAGTTATGGCTATCAACATGATGGACCTGGTTCAGAAATCCGGAAACAAGATCCACATTGACAAATTGAGCAAAAAGCTTGGCTGCGAAGTAGTTGAGATTTCCGCTCTGAAAGGAACCGGAATTATGAAAGCTGCTGAGAAAGCAATCAGCGCAGCACAGAGCAAAAAGAAAACCGTTCCGGTTCACGAATTTGCACAGGATGTTGAGGATGCGATCAAATCTGTTGAGAATAAGCTGACAGGAACTGTTGCAGAGGCTCAGAAACGTTTCTTTGCAATCAAGCTTATCGAGAAAGATGACAAGATCGTAGAGCAGATGAAGAGCGTTCCGGATGTGTCTTACGAAGTAAAGGCTCTGGAAGATAAATTCGATGATGATACAGAGAGTATTATCACAAACGAGCGTTATGTATACATCTCTTCCATTATTGGACAGTGCTATACAAAATCCTCTACAGGAAAGAAGCTTACAACCTCCGATAAGATCGACAGAATCGTAACCAACAGATGGCTGGCGCTTCCGATCTTCGCAGTTGTAATGTGGGTTGTTTATTATGTGTCTGTAACCACTGTTGGAACTATTGTAACAGATTGGACAAATGATGTACTCTTCGGTGAGATTATTCCTCCGGCAGTTGAGTCTGCTCTGGAAGCTGTAAATTGCGCTGCATGGCTGCAGG
This sequence comes from Ruminococcus sp. RTP21484sp1_RTP21277st1_D2_RTP21277_210401, assembly GCF_040924225.1. Classification (NCBI taxonomy): domain Bacteria; kingdom Bacillati; phylum Bacillota; class Clostridia; order Eubacteriales; family Oscillospiraceae; genus Ruminococcus; species Ruminococcus sp. RTP21484sp1_RTP21277st1_D2_RTP21277_210401. The sequence continues at coordinate 46,711 of NZ_JBCOMJ010000037.1, forward strand.
GACTGATCCTTGACGGTATTGTTGCCGGTGTTGGCGCTGTACTTGGTTTCGTACCGCAGATGCTGGTTCTGTTCCTGTTCCTTGCATTCCTTGAGTCCTGCGGTTACATGGCTCGTGTTGCATTCATCATGGACAGAATCTTCCGTAAATTCGGTCTTTCCGGAAAATCCTTCATCCCAATGTTGATCGGTTCCGGATGTGGTGTTCCTGGAGTTATGGCTTCCCGTACAATCGAGAACGACCGTGACCGTAAAATGACAATTATGACCACAACATTTGTTCCTTGTGGTGCGAAGCTCCCGATCATTGCAATGATTGCAGGTGCATTCTTTAACAACAGCGGATGGGTTGCGACAAGCTGTTACTTTGTTGGTATCGCAGCAATCATCTGCTCCGGTATCATCCTTAAGAAAACAAAAATGTTCGCTGGCGAGCCGGCACCATTCGTTATGGAGCTTCCGGCATATCACTGGCCGACAGTCGGCAATATTCTGAGAAGCATGTGGGAGAGAGGCTGGTCTTTCATCAAGAAAGCTGGTACCATCATTCTTCTTTCCACAATCGTTCTCTGGTTTCTCATGGGATTCGGCTGGGAAGGCGGTTCCTTCGGAATGGTAGAAGAACTGAACAACAGTATTCTTGCCAAGATTGGTTCTGCTATCGCCTGGATTTTTGCTCCTCTTGGATGGACAAAAGCAGGAGAGGGCTGGAAGATGGCAGTTGCAGCCGTAACAGGTCTTATTGCAAAAGAGAACGTTGTTGCTACATTTGGTATGCTCTTCGGATTTGCAGAGGTTGCAGAGGATGGAGCTGAGATCTGGGGAAATCTTGCACAGGTTATGACTCCAATTGCAGCTTATGGATTCCTGGTATTCAATCTTCTTTGCGCTCCGTGCTTCGCGGCTATGGGTGCAATCAAGAGAGAGATGAACAACGCAAAATGGTTCTGGTTTGCAATCGGTTATCAGTGTGGTCTTGCTTATGTAGTTTCACTTTGCATTTATCAGATTGGTACACTGCTTACAGGCGGCGGATTTGGAATCGGAACTGTTGTAGCATTTGTTCTGGTTGCAGCATTCCTGTACCTGCTGTTCAGACCATATAAAGAGAGCAACAGCTTAAAAGTTAATACAAAGAGTATTGCTTAAGCAAAGTTCTTAAATAATTCAGCCTGTATCCCTTAAAGAGATACAGGCTGGAATTTTTATATAAGGGGAAATCACAATAGTATTTCGTTTTGGAAAAGAGATGTTCTGCAGCAGTGAAGGCGCGAACCGTTATGATTTCTCTTTATATAGAAATTCCAGCTCCTGGCATAAAATCACACAGAAATCAAAAAGGATGGCGATGAAAATGATGAAAAATGCAGTTGAAGAAAAAGCATATGAAAATCAGGAAGCATATCAGCGCACACAAATGCAGAAAGATATGATTTTTGAACGATTACGCGAACAGGGCTGCAGGATCACCAGACAGCGCCAGCTGATCCTGGATATTATTCTGGAGGAGGAGTGTTCCTGCTGCAAGGAAATTTATTACAAGGTGCAGGAGAAAGATCGAAATATTGGACCGGCCACAATTTACCGCATGGTAAATATGCTGGAAAAAATCGGCGCCATCAGCCGCAAGAACATGTACCGGATTTCCAGCTGTGAAGCATGCTGCCAGGAAAATGGCTGCACTGTAAGACTCAGCGATGATACTGTCTGTAAGCTGCCTTCTGAAGTCTGGAAACAGGTTGTAAGAGCTGGATTGAAAAATATGGGCTATATCGGAGATCAGGATATTGAAAGTATTGAGATGACCATGTCAAAGTGCGGGGCTTGAAATCTGGCAGTGACAGAATGAAGGCATATAAAAATAACAGTTATCTGGGGAAGAAAACTAGATTTTTTTCAAACACGCTCTAAAACAGGAAAATAATGAGAATATTTCTCGATAAGCAAAATAGCACTGGGAATTTCAGAAAAACTGATATATAATACCAAAATATTGAAAAACAATTAACAACAATAACGTTTCACTATAAGGAGGAATTTAATCATGGCAAGTTTTAAATGGGACAAGACAGGACTTTTTGCAGCAGGTGTTTTATTCGGAACTGCAGGTATCAAGCTTCTTTCAAGCAAAGATGCGAAAAAAGTTTACACAGAGTGCACAGCAGCTGTTTTAAGAGCAAAGGACTGTGTAATGAAGACGGTTACAACTGTTCAGGAAAATGCAGGTGATATCTATGCAGATGCACAGCAGATCAATGAGGACAGAAAAGCAGCTGAGGAGCCGTTTGAGGATGAGGCAGCTGAGAGCGAGACTGAGTTTAAAGAAACTGAAGAAGCTGAGACAGAGGAAACTGCTGAGTAAGATGGCAGTGAAATACATTGCAAACATATTGGGGACTGCCGTTTTTGCGACAGTCCTCTTAATTGTTGCTGTTCGTTCGAAAAGTTCTGCAGGATATTTTGGGTGAACAAATTTTACTGAAAACGCGAAGAGTGTAGCGCGAAGTGATTGTGGTGAACGTAATGAACAGTAACTCTTGCTTTGAAGAAAAAGTAGGTGAACAAGTTGAAATTTACAATTAAACATGAGAAAAAAGGGCGTATCAGAGTCCATCTTTTTCAGAAATATATGAATTTTACCCAGGCAGATACCCTTCAGTATTACCTGGAAAATCTGGATGGAGTAAAGAAGGCTCAGGTCTTTAACCGTACCAGTGATGCTCTTATTTACTACACCGGAGAGCGGAATGAACTGTTGAAGGCAATTCAGGCGTTTGGTTACAGCCGTGTCAGCGTACCGGCCCAGGTGCTGGAGAATTCCGGAAGAGAATTAAATGAGACTTATAAGGAGAAGCTGGTAAATAAAGTTATTTTCCATTACGGACGTAAGCTGCTTTTGCCATATCCATTGTCTGCAATCTATACCACTGCAATGTCTGTGAAATACATCTGGCTGGGGGTTAAGACACTCTGGAAGCGTAAGATCGAGGTTCCGGTTCTGGATGCAACTGCAATCGGTGTTTCTATTTTCCGCGGCGACTTCTCCACAGCCGGTTCTGTTATGTTCCTGCTTGGAATCGGAGAATTGCTAGAGGAGTGGACCCACAAGAAATCTGTGGATGATCTGGCACGTACCATGTCTCTGAACACTGGTAAGGTATGGCTTCGCAGTGAAGGAACAGAGGTGCTGGTGGACGCAGACAAGATTCAGGCTGGTGACCTGGTTGTGGTACATATGGGAAACGTGATCCCATTTGACGGTTTGATCGCAGAGGGCGAGGCTATGGTAAACCAGGCTTCCCTGACTGGTGAATCTGTTCCTGTAAGAAAAGTGGAAGGAAATTCTGTATACGCAGGTACGGTTGTGGAAGAGGGCGAGGCTGTCATTACTGTAAAAGCAGTTGGTGGTTCCAGCCGTTATGAGAAGATCGCAGCCATGATTGAGGATACTGAGAAGCTGAAATCCGGTCTTGAGAGCAAGGCCGAGCACCTGGCGGACAGACTGGTCCCATACACACTTGGCGGTACAGCACTTACCTATCTGCTTACCAGAAATGTAACCAAGGCTGTCTCCGTATTGATGGTTGACTTCTCCTGTGCCCTGAAGCTGGCAATGCCGGTTTCCGTACTTTCCGCTATCCGGGAGGCAGGAGAATACAAAATCACTGTGAAAGGCGGTAAATTCCTGGAGGCAGTTGCGGATGCCGATACGATCGTATTTGACAAGACTGGTACGCTTACCAAGGCAGAACCTACAGTAGCTGAGGTTGTCCCGTTTAATGGACAGAACGAAAATGAACTGCTAAGAATTGCAGCCTGCCTGGAAGAACATTTTCCCCATTCCATGGCGAAAGCTGTTGTAGACGCAGCGAAGAAGAGAAAACTGGATCATGAGGAAATGCATTCCAAAGTAGAATACATTGTGGCTCATGGTATTTCCACAACCATTGAAGGGAAAAAAGCAATCATCGGAAGCTCCCATTTTGTATTCGAGGATGAGAAATGTACCATTCCGGAAGGCATGGAAGAGAAGTTTAAAAATCTTCCAAATGAGTATTCCCATCTGTATCTTGCAATTGAAGGAAGTCTTGCAGCTGTTATCTGCATTGAGGATCCTCTCCGTGAGGAAGCTCCTGCAGTTGTAAAAGCGCTGAAAAAAGCCGGATTCAGCAAGGTGGTTATGATGACCGGAGACAGTGAACGTACAGCCAGGGCTGTTGCTGCCAAGGTCGGCGTTGACGAATATTATTCTGAGGTTCTTCCGGAAGATAAAGCAAGCTTCGTGGAAAAAGAGAAAGCAAAAGGACGCAAGGTTGTCATGCTGGGTGATGGAATTAACGATTCCCCGGCACTTTCTGCAGCTGACGCAGGTATTGCAGTAAGCGAAGGCGCTGAGATTGCAAGAGAGATCGCAGACATCACTATCGGTGCGGATAATCTGGAAGGTATCGTAGTTCTGAAGCATATCAGTGACGCGCTGATGAAGCGTATCCACAATAATTACAGAACGATCGTAGGATTTAACACTGGTCTGATTCTGCTGGGCGTTGCCGGAATCCTGCAGCCGACTACCTCAGCATTGCTTCACAATACTTCAACATTGCTGATCGGTATGAACAGTATGAAGAATCTGGTGGGCACTGAGGAAATCTGAACGGATGTGTCGCGCATTGCGGACATTGTAAAAAAATCGGGTTCTGATTGCGGGAATGATTTTTCAAACACGCTCTGCGGTAATAGTGGAACTTCTGAATATAATCAGAGAGTTAATGAGACTGTTTTTCATTAGCTCTCTTTTTTTTTGCTTAGTACTTGACAGAAATAAAGGATTAGTGTAAACTAACACCATAAAAGTTAGCATAAGCTAACCGAAGCGTAGAACTATAAAAATATATAATCAGCACATTTTACATAAAATAAAATGTAAAGGACTGCAGCAACTAAAACATATTTCAGAAGTGCAGGCGTTACTGGGAAGGTTGTAAACAGTAAACGGAAAGCTTCTAATTTTTTTAACAAAGGGTTAGAACAGACTAACGAAAATAAGGAGAAAACATTGCATGGAAGCAGGGAGGTTTCTTCATTTTCAGAAGCTTCAGGAAACCCGGAAAGGACAATTTACATGAGTATTGTAATCATCGGCGGAAATGAGAGAATGGTATGTCAGTATACCGATATCTGCAAAGACTATGGATATAAGGCGAAGGTTTTTCCAAAAGAGAACGGCGCCATCCGTAAAAAAATCGGATGCCCGGATCTGATGGTGCTTTTTACCAATACAGTGTCCCATAAAATGGTCATCAGTGCATCCCAGGAAGCAAAGAAAAACAACATTCCGGTAGCGCGCATCCATACCAGCAGCGCAAGCGCTTTAAAGTGTGCGCTGGATGAGCATGCGGTGATGGCATAAAAAAGATAAGGAGTTTATCATGATTGAGAAATGTCTCATTGAGCACTGTGCTCCCACCCTTGCTTCATTAAAAGCAGCCAATCTTTTCAATGCCTGTTGTGAAGAGGGAGAAAATATAGACCTTCAGATTTCCAGGTGGAATCAGCTGATGAATCCAAAGGGCGTGAAGCTGCTGGCACTTCGCAGTCGTGGTAACCGTTCTCTGGTTTATGTATACCGGGAAAAACAGCTGGCACAGAATCTGAATCGTCCTGGAGTTGCCCGGTTTCTGGAAAAATATGGATATGAAAATACAGAACCGGAACAGTGCCTGGCGTTACTGAAGAAGCGCTTTGAGGCATCAGAAGATTTTCCACATGAGATTGGGATTTTTCTTGATTATCCACTTGGGGACGTAATTGGTTTTATCCAGAATGGCGGACAGAATTATAAATGTTCCGGCTGCTGGAAAGTATATTGTAATGAATGTGAAGCATTGAAAATGTTTCAGAAGTACCATAAATGCCGCGAGGTTTATCGGAATCTATGGGCAAAAGGCAGGAGTGTTCTGCAGCTGACAGTGGCTGCCTGACATACAATGAAAGTCCACTATGGGTGACAGCCAAAAAGCGATAAGAGTCACGGAAAAGCTGACTTTCGTTATTAAAGTGCCAGATGTGGAGGAAACAAACATAAATAATCTCGCAGGCTGGCAATAAAATTATAAAAGAAAGAGGTTAAGAGAAGTTATGAGTAAAGTAGCAGTTGTATATTGGAGCGGAACTGGCAATACAGAGGAAATGGCAAATAAAGTAGCAGAGGGTGCAAAAGCTGCTGGTGCTGAAGTAGAAGTGATCAGCGCTGACGATTTTGACGGAACAGATATCAGCGGTTTCGACGGTGTAGCTTTCGGATGCCCTGCAATGGGAGATGAGGAGCTTGAGGATTCCGTATTCCAGCCGGTATTCGAAGCATGTGAGCCAAAGCTTGCAGGCAAAAAAGTAGCGCTCTTCGGCTCCTACGGATGGGGAGATGGCGACTGGATGCGCAGCTGGGAAGAAAAATGCCAGAACGACGGCGTTGCACTTGCTGTTGATAGTGTAATCTGCAACGAAGAGCCAGATGATGAGGCTCAGGCAGCCTGCATTGAGCTTGGAAAAGCTATCTGCTGATTGGAACTGTTTTTGAAAAAAACAGAATATAGATTATTATAACAATAATAACATTTACAGCCGCTATTAGTGCAAATAACGTATGATATGCCCCTTGTCAAGTAGACAGGTGAAATATCTAAAGGTAAGCGACAAAAATACCTACATTTCATTTTGGAGT